>NZ_JBEYVB010000058.1:0-28582 GCF_040643815.1 Micromonospora sp. NPDC047074 | reverse complement strand
CGACCTGGGCGGCCACCGCGTCGATGGTCTTGAGGCCCTCGCCGGTGTTGAAGACGACGGTCTCCGCGGCCGGGTCGAGGCGGCCGGACTCGACCCGGCGTCCGCTCAGGCCGGGTGCAGGACGCTTCGCAGGCAGCCGTCCTCCTTCTTCTCGAACATCTCGCCGCGGACGAGCCCGAACGCCCGGCGCAGCGGACCGGAGCGCCACCGCAGCTCGGCGCGGATCTCCGTGCCCCGGTCCCGGGGCGCCGGCGTCAGCCGGACCGTGCCCTCCTGCTCAGGCCCGTCGGTCACCCGCCAGCGCAGCCGCCCGGGGCCCTCGACGGTGATCTCCGCCCGCCACTCGACGCCTCCACCAGCCGGATCCCGCGCCACGCAGCGCCACCGGTCACCGTCGAGTTGCTCCAGAACCGCCCACTCGGCCAGGGCCCGGTCCAGCCGCCCCCGCCCCGGCCCCGCTCTCGCGATCTTGCACTTTCTGCCCCGGCATTCGGCAGAAAAGCCGCGAACCCCGGGCCGAAAGTGCAAGATCGCGAGAGCCGGGGGGCGAGGGGGTGTACAGCAGCTCGCGGCCACTTCCGGGAGAGGCCGGGTGGCCGCGAGCTGTGCTGCGGTGGGTGGGTCGGTCAGTACCGCGCCTGGGCGCGGGACTGGTGTGCCTGGTCCCGCACGTCGTGCGCTGCGGAGCGGGTGTCGTCCTTGACGGCGTGCACCGCGTCCTGGGCGGTGGACCGGACCGACTCGGTGGCGTGCTGCGCCGGCTCGCGCAGTTCCTCCTTCAGCTCGCTGGCGACCTCGCCCAGCTTCTCCTTCACCACCCCGGCGTGCTCGCCGGCCTTCTCCCTGACCTGCGTCGCCACCTGCTGCTCGCGGCGCGTCGCCGGGATCAACGAGGAGGCGAGCCAGCCGACGCCGAAGGCGATGAGGCCGGCGGCCAGCGGATTGCCCTCGGACTTCTGCCGGATCACGTGCGGGGCCCGGTGCGCGGCGTCGCTCACCGTCGAGGCGGCCGAATGGGCCTTGTCGCTCACGGTGGACGCCGCCGAGGAGGCGTGATCGCCCACCGCGTGGGCGCCGTGCTTGGTGCTGTGACCCAGGTCGGAAGCGGTTCCCATCACCTTGTCCCTCACATTCTGCAGTGCGTTGCGGGCCCGCTGCTTGCGGTCGTCGACGATGCGGGCGGGGCTGACCTTGTACGCCAGCACGTCCACGTCGGAGCTCAGGTTGTTGCGGGTGACTTCGATCTCCCGGCGGATCTGGTCCGGGTCGGTGCTCATCGGGTGACCTCCTGCGGGTGGGGCTTGAGCGCGTCGGGAATCCGCTGCACGCTGTCGTTGGTCTGCCGGAGGCCGCGGATCTGCTCGGCGCTCCTCTTGGCCTTGGCGTAGAGGACCGCGGCGATCGCGCCCCAGATGACGGCCACGATCAGGGCCGCCCAGCCGGCGTCCAGCACGTTGGACAGCCCGGCCCACAGGGCCAGCGAGAGGAAGAGGGCCACCATGTAGCCACCGAAGCCGGCACCGCCGAAGAAGCCGGCGGTCTTGCCCGCCTTCCTGCCCTCCTGGCGGATCTCGGCCTTGGCCAGCTCGACCTCCTGCCGCATCAGGGTGGACAGGTCGCCGGTGACCTGGCGCATCAGCTCACCGATCGTGCTGCCCCTGACCTCGTCCGCGTCGTGGTGGTGGTGACCGGAGTTCAGCCCCGCCCCCTGCGTCGGCATGCTCATGCCGCCGCCTCCCTTCGGGTGATTCGTGGGCTCACGGACGGGGGGCCCCGGTCGACGGGACGCCCGGCAGCGGGTCGGTCTGGGTCACCGGCGGCAGCGGCTGGCCGACGCCGCCGGCGGGGTCGGCGTAGCTGGTGGTGGCCTGCGGGTCGGCGTACGCGCCCGGGGTCGGGTCGAGGTAACCGCCCGGCGGCACGGCGTCCGGTACCGCACGCGGTGTGGGCGGGGTCGGGATGACCGCCGTCCGCTCCGGGTCGTAGTCGGCACCGTGGCGACCGTTGGCGCCCTGGCCGTCGCCGGCCGAGATGTTCTTGGTCAGCCGGCCGGCGAGGACGCCCAGCACGGCGGCGCCGACCAGGAAGGTGCCCGGGTTGCGGCGGGCGTAGTCGCGTACCTCGGTGATGATGTCGCCGGGCTCGCGCTGCTCCAGCCAGCCGGCCACGCCGTGCACGCGGTCGGCGGCCTGGCGGGCGAGTTCGCTCACCGGGCCGGCCTGGCCGCCCTGCTCGGCCATCGTGCGCATCTCGTCGGCCAGCGAGCGGAGCCCGCCGGCGGCGCGCCGCTGCTGCTCGCCGGTCTGGCTGGCGAGCTGGCTGCGGGCCTCGCCGTAGAGGTTGCGCGCCTGGCGCTTCGCCTCGCCGGCGACCTCCCGGCTCTGTTCCTTGGCGGTCCCGGCGACCGCGCCGCCGGCCTGCCGGGCCTCCGAGCCGACCTGGCGGGCCTGCTCGCGGACACCGCCGCCGTTCGTCGATTCCGGTCCGTACGTGGAAGTCGTGGGTGACAGATCGTAGGCCATGATGTCCCTTCCGCTCGGGAAGTCGTCGTGGTTGTACTGGGGAAACGCGCCGGTCGTTACTGCCGGCGCCTCCTTCGACCTACCCTCCGTCGCCCGTCCCATACCTCGTTCGTGACTTCTCCTGCGCCCCGCCGTCGAGGGACTACAAAATGGAGGATCGTCGGGTTGGGTGTTGATTTCGTCGCGGAGAGTGATGGCATCGACCTCCGCGACCGGCACCGCGGGCAGGGCGTTCCGCGGCTCCACGGAGGTGACATCGATGGCACGGAACGCACGTGGCGGCCCGCCCGGCCGCAAGCCGCGGGTGCAGCTCGCCGCCGTGGCCGTGGCCGGGTTGTTCGTCCTGCTCGGGGTGCTCGGCTTCGTCCCGGGCATCACCACCGGCTATGGCGACATGACATTCGCCGGTCACCACTCCGAGGCCCGGTTGCTCGGCCTCTTCCAGGTGTCGATCCTGCACAACGCGCTGCACCTGGGCTTCGGGCTGGCCGGCCTGCTGCTGGCCCGGAGCGTCGGCGGGGCCCGGGTCTTCCTCGCCGGCGGCGGTGCCCTCTACCTCGGCCTCTGGCTGTACGGCTTCGCGATCGACCGGGAGAGCGCGGCCAACTTCATCCCGGTCAACGACGCCGACAACTGGCTGCACCTGTTCCTCGGCTTCGGCATGCTCGCCCTCGGCCTGCTGCTCTCCAACCGGGTGGGCACGGGCACCCGGCTCGACAACCCCTTCGACCGCCCCTGATCCGGGCGCCAGGACCCGGCGGCCTCCGCCCCGGAACGCCCCGCCTCCGGGCGGCCCTCGACCCCGGCGTCCCTGGTCCGGGCCCCAACCGTGATGTTTGCCGATCTGCCGCCAGGGCAACGAGGAGTACGGACCGTTGCCGAGGAGGTCGCCATGCCGAGATGGTTGCGTGACAACGCGCTGACCGTCGCCATGTTCGGCGCGTTCCTCGTCTTCCTGGCGTTGCAGAGCGTGTTCGGCTGGCACGCGTACAACGAGGAGCTGGCCGAGTTCGGGGCCGCGCCGGCCACCTGGGCCGGATACCTGCGCAGCGGGCACTTCATCGAGTCGGTCTTCGAGAACTGGGAGTCGGAGTTCCTCCAGATGGGCGGCTACGTCCTGCTCACCGCGTACCTGGTGCAGCGCGGGTCGGCGGAGTCGAAGCCGGTCGGGCAGACGGACCGGCCCGAGGACGACGAACGGCGGGCCACCGCCCACTCCCCCTGGCCGGTACGCGTCGGCGGGTTCCCCCTGGTGGTCTACCGCAACAGCCTCTCCATCGCGCTGCTGCTGATCTTCGCCGGCTCGTTCGTCGGCCACCTGCTCGGCGGGACCGCCGAGTACAACGAGCAGCAGGCGCTGCAGAGCGGGGAGCCGCCGATCGGCGTCCTCGACTTCCTCGGCACCAGCGAGTTCTGGTTCCAGTCGATGCAGAACTGGCAGAGCGAGTTCCTCGCGGTCGGCACGCTGATCGTGCTGAGCGTCTTCCTGCGGCAGCACGGGTCGCCGGAGTCGAAGCCGGTCACCGCCGCGCACGCGCACACCGGCGACTGAGCGCCGGCCGCGACCCGGCGCGCGTCCGGCGCCGAGGTCGGGCGCCGTCAGGCCGGCACGCTCAACCGCTTGGCGAAACAGACGCTGTACGGGTTGTCCACGTACTCGCCGTAGACCGGGATCGGCTCGTACCCGCTGGAGGTGTAGAGCCCGATCGCGGCCGGCAGGTAGGTGCCGGTCTCCAGGCGCACCACCGCGTGCCCCTGCTGGTAGGCCAACTCCTCCAGCGCGGTGAGCAACTGCCGGGCGACGCCCCGCCCCCGGTACGCGGGGCGGACGTACATCCGCTTCAGCTCGCCGGCACCGTCGTCGAGGGCCTGGATCCCACCGCAGGCGACCGCCCGCCCGTCGGCGACCACCACCAGGTAGCGGATGTCGTCGTGGGTGACGGTCGCCTGGCCGTCCAGCCCGCCGTCGGCCTCCCGCAGCTCGCGCTGTTGGGCGGTGACCAGGGCGTCGATCTCCGGATCGGTGACGGGGCGTGACTCGATCAGCATCAGGCCACGCTAACTGGAGGGGGTTTCGGGCAGGTTTCCGGCAATCGACCCGCTCACGGAGAGCGACGAGCTATTCGGCGTCGTCCTCCGGGAGACCCACGGGTCGGCTGCCCTCCTCGGAGTCGTCCGCGAGGACCGGACCGGCTTCCCCGGACGGGCCGGGCTCGACCTCGTCGGCCGGACGCTGACGGCGGGCCTTGCGGGCCGCCAGCCGCTCCGCGGCCGACGCCCGGGTGGACTTCTCCTCCAGCCGGACGTCGGTGCCCCGGTTGCCCGGGATGAAGTCGGCACCCGCGTAGAGGGTCGGCTGCCAGTCGAACTCCCGCTCGCCGATCCGGACCAGGTCACCCGGCTCCGCGCCGGCCTTGCCCAGCTTCTCCTCGACGCCCAGGCGGGCCAGCCGGTCGGCGAGGTAGCCGACCGCCTCGTCGTTGTCGAAGTTCGTCTGCCGCACCCACCGCTCGGGACGCACCCCGCACACGACCCAGGCGCCGTCCGGCGCGGCCTCGATGGTGAAGCCGACGTCGTCGACCGCCCTGGGCCGGATCACGATCCGGGTCGGCTCGGCCGGTGGCGCGGCGTTGCGCCCCTCCTCCACCAGCTCCGCCATGGCGTACGTGAGCTCCTTGAGCCCCTCCCGGGTGGCCGCGGAGACCTCGAACACCCGGAAGCCGCGCTCCGCCAGGTCGGGGCGGACGATGTCGGCCAGATCCCGGCCGTCGGGCACGTCGACCTTGTTCAGCGCCACCAGCCGGGGGCGGTCGGCCAGGCCGCCGTACTCGGTCAGCTCGGCCTCGATGGTGTCGATGTCGGCCACCGGGTCCCGGCCGGGTTCCAGGGTGGCGGTGTCGATGACGTGCACCAGCACCGCACACCGCTCGATGTGCCGGAGGAACTCCAGGCCGAGCCCCTTGCCGGTGGCCGCTCCGGGAATCAGGCCGGGCACGTCGGCGACGGTGAACGTGTGGTTGTCCACCCGGACCACGCCCAGGTTCGGCACCAGGGTGGTGAACGGGTAGTCCGCGATCTTCGGCTTGGCGGCGGAGATCACCGAGATCAGCGACGACTTGCCGGCCGACGGGTAGCCCACCAGGCCGACGTCGGCGACGCTCTTGAGCTCCAGGACCACGTCGAGCCGCTCGCCGGGCTCGCCCAGCTCGGCGAAGCCGGGGGCCTTGCGCCGGGCGTTGGCCAGCGACGCGTTGCCCCGGCCGCCGCGCCCGCCCCGGGCCACCTCGAAGGTCGTGCCGGCACCGACCATGTCAGCCAGCACCGTGCCGTCGGGCGCCTGCACCACTGTGCCGTTCGGCACCTTCAACTCGAGCTGGCGGCCGTTCGCGCCGTCCCGGTTCGACCCGGCGCCGCCCTTGCCGTTCTCGGCCTTCACGTGCGGGCGGAAGTGGAAGTCGAGCAGGGTCGTCACCTGCGGGTCGACCACCAGGGACACGCTGCCGCCGTGTCCACCGTTGCCGCCGTCGGGGCCCCCGAACGGCTTGAACTTCTCCCGGTGGATCGAGACACAACCGTGCCCGCCATCGCCGGCCTGCAGGTGCAGGACGACCCGGTCAACGAACGTCGCCACGGGCGTCAATCCTTCCAGCGAGGTTCACGCCCCGCACGAGAAAAGGCGAAGCGGGCCGGGACACGAGGTCCGCGGCCCGCTTCGCCGGAAGACTACTGCTGCGGCACGATGCTGACGGTCTTGCGACCGCGCTTGGTGCCGAACTGGACCGCACCGGCGGCCAGCGCGAAGAGCGTGTCGTCTCCGCCGCGGCCGACCAGGTCACCGGGGTGGAACTTGGTGCCACGCTGACGGATGAGGATCTCACCCGCGCTGACGACCTGACCACCGAAGCGCTTCACGCCGAGCCGCTGGGCCGCGGAGTCACGACCGTTGCGCGAGCTGGACGCACCCTTTTTGTGAGCCATCTGAGGACGACCTACTTCCCGCTGGAGATGCCGGTCACCTTGACCTGGGTCAACGGCTGGCGGTGACCCTGGCGCTTGTGGTAGCCGGTCTTGTTCTTGAACTTGTGGATCCGGATCTTCGGGCCCTTGGTGTGCGCGGCGATCTCGCCGGACACCGCGACCTTGGCAAGCTTCGCCGCGTCGGTCACCAGGTCGTCACCGTCGACGAGGAGCACCGCGGTGAGCTTCACCGCGTCGCCGGGGGCACCGACGAGCTTCTCGACCTCGATCACGTCGCCCTCGGCGACCTTGTACTGCTTGCCGCCGGTCTTGACGATCGCGTACATCGGAGGCGGACTCCCTGTCGTTGAGGCTGCTGGCGGGTGTTCCCTCGGCGGCTCGCCGGGTAGCTGTGGCACGGCGGCGCGGGCACGCGGGAACTCGGCACACAAAAGTGCACCGCAGGCAAGCGTACGCCATGGCAGGGGCGACGCCCAAACCGGGCCGCCGGTCAGCGGGCGCAGAGCTGGTCGAGGCGCTGCCGGAGCCGGTCGAGCTCGGTCTCGTCGATCGAGTCGACGTCGGTGCCCAGCGTGCCGACCTCCGCCGCCATGTCCGCGAGAAGCGTCTTGAGCTGCGCGTCCTCTGCCCGGGTCGACTCGCGCCGCAGCGCGCCCCGCCAGTCGGTCAGCGCGGCGGAGACGCGCTCGCGGGCGGCCTGGGCCGAGGCCTGGTCGTTCGCCCCGACCGCCGCGACCATCTTGCCGAGTTCCTCGACGTACGTCCGTACGGCGGTCTCGCCGGCGCGTTGTGCGGCGGCGCACACCTCGGGCGCGTTGCCGCCGGCCGCCCCGCTGCCGGCCCCCGGCCCGGCACCGGTCGTTCCGCCCGCCGGGCCGGCGGTGGGACCACCCGGCGTGGCGGCGCCGGTCGGGACGGCCCGCTCCGGCCGCTCGGCCGCGCACCCGGCGCCGGCGGAGAGGACAGCGGTGACCACGGTGACGGCGAGCAGACGGCGCATCGTTCTTTCTCCTGACCGCAGGCGGCCCATCGTGGCCGGGGATCGACCATACGACAGGACCCCGCCCACCGGGCAGCGCCGGGGACGGGGCCTGTCGGACGTCAGCCCGCTCAGCGGGTCACGGCCGGGTACGCCGCCGCGCACCGCCACGGCGGGACCGGCGCCGGCCGCTGCCGCCCTCCGACTCGTCGCCGTCACCGTCACCGTCGGCGATCGCGTCCGGGTCGTCCGGGGCGGCCAGCCGGGCCGACTCGCCCGTCTGGCTGTCGGCGATTTCGGGCGCGGCGGCCGTCTCCGCTTCGTAGCGGGACAGGTCGTAGCCCATGGTGTCGTGGTAGTCGGCGTCCTTGCTGCTCTCGGTGGCGGTCTCGGTGACCTCGGCCACGGTCCGCTCCGCCGGTGCGGCCTTGCGCGCCCGCCGACGGGACGAGCCGGCGCCCTGGTCCGCCGCCGGTGCGGCCACGGCCGAGGCGACCGCCTTGACCTTCTCCCCCGCGCCCGCACCCGCGCCGCCCGGACGCGGCTTCTCCGGCACCGGCTCGGTGTGGATGACCAACCCGCGGCCCTTGCAGCACTCGCAGGTCTCGCTGAACGCCTCCAGCAGGCCCGCGCCGATCCGCTTACGGGTCATCTGCACCAGGCCGAGCGAGGTGATCTCGGTGACCTGGTGCTTGGTGCGGTCCCGGCCCAGGCACTCGGTCAGCCGGCGCAGCACCAGCTCGCGGTTGGACTCCAGCACCATGTCGATGAAGTCGATCACCACGATGCCACCGAGGTCGCGCAGCCGGAGCTGGCGGACGATCTCCTCGGCCGCCTCCAGGTTGTTCCGGGTGACCGTCTCCTCCAGGTTGCCCCCGGAGCCGGTGTACTTGCCGGTGTTGACGTCGATGACGGTCATCGCCTCGGTCCGGTCGATCACCAGCGAACCGCCCGAGGGGAGGAAGACCTTGCGGTCCAGCCCCTTGATGATCTGCTCGTCGATCCGGTACTCGGCGAACACGTCGGTGGTCCCGACGTGCCGGCGCAACCGGGCGACCAGGTCCGGCGAGACGTGCGACAGGTACGACTCGACCATGTCGTACGACTGCTCGCCCTCGATCACCAGCTCGCGGAAGTCCTCGTTGAACAGGTCCCGGACGACGCGGATGACCAGGTCCGGCTCCCCGTAGAGCAGCACCGGCGCGCCGCCCTCGGCGGACTTGGCCTGGATGTCCTCCCACTGCGCCTGGAGCCGCTTGACGTCGCGCGCCAGCTCGTCCTCGCTGGCCCCCTCGGCGGCGGTCCGGACGATCACGCCCGCGCCGTCGGGCACCAGCTTCTTCAGCGCGTCCCGCAGCCGCTTGCGCTCGGTGTCGGGCAGCTTGCGGCTGATGCCGGAGGCGTTGCCGTGGGGCACGTAGACCAGGTGCCGACCGGAGAGCGCGATGTGGCTGGTCAGTCGGGCGCCCTTGTGACCGATCGGGTCCTTCGTCACCTGCACCAGCACCGAGTCGCCGGAGCGGAGCGCCTGCTCGATCGAGCGGGCCCGGCCCTCCAGGCCGGTGGTGTCCCAGTTGACCTCGCCGGCGTACAGGACGGCGTTGCGGCCCCGCCCGATGTCGACGAAGGCCGCCTCCATGCTGGGCAGGACGTTCTGCACCTTGCCGAGGTAGACGTTGCCGGCCATGGTGCCGGAGGAGTTGCGGGTGACGTAGTGCTCGACGAGCACCCCGTCCTCCAGGACGGCGATCTGGGTACGGTCGCCGCGCTGGCGTACCGCCATCACCCGGTCGACGGCCTCCCGGCGGGCCAGGAACTCCGACTCGCTGAGGATCGGCGGCCGGGTCCGGCGCTGCTCGCGGCCGTCGCGGCGGCGCTGACGCTTGGCCTCCAACCGGGTGGAGCCGGAGACGCCCTGCACCTCGTCGACCGTCTTGCGCGGCTCGCGGATCTTGACGACGGTCGGCACCCCGTCGTCGGCGCCCGCCTCGACGTCACCGGCGCCCCGGCGGCGACGACGGCGACGACGGCGGGTGAGCGCGTCGCCACCCTCGTCCTCCTCGCCCTCGGGCTCCTCCGCCTCGGCCTCGGCGGCCTCCTCGGCCTCCTCTTCCTCGGCGTCCTCCGCGCCGCCCTTGCCCCGGCCCCGGCCACGGCGGCCACGGCGGCGCCGGCGGCGGGCCGCGCTCTCGTCCTCGTCCTCTTCCTCGGCCTCGGCGTCGGCGGCTTCCTCGGCCTCCTCGGTCGGTTCCTCCTGCTCGACGGCCTCGGCGACCTCGACGGCCTCGACGTCGCGGCGGCCACGCCGACGGCGGCGCGCCGGCTCGACCGGCTCCTCGGCGGCGGGCTCCTCCGGGGCCGGTGCCGGGGTCACGACCCGGACGGCCGGAATGTCCTCCGGCTGCGGGGCCATGAACAACACGGTGGGCGCGGAGAGCGCGGCCCGCCGGCGGCGGGCACGCGGCTCGGGCTCGGCGACCGGCTCGGCAGCCCCGGCCGGCTCCTCGGCCGCCACGGGCGGGCTGACCGCGACGCCCGGCGGGACCTCGCCCGATCGGCTCTGCGCTCCGCTGACCGCGGCGGGCGGGGCGGCGGCACCGAAATCGGTGCCGGCCTCCGGCTCGACCTCGGCGGGGGCCGGCTGCCCGGTGCGCCCGGCGGGAGCGGCAGCCGCCTCGTCGGTCCCCGCCGGCACGGCGACGTCGGCGGAAGTCTGTGCGGCCGGCTCGGCCGCAGCGGGGGCGGCCTTCTTCCGGCGGGTACGGGTCGCCTTGACCGGCGGCGCGGCCGGCTCGGCGGGTGCCTGGTCCGGCACGACCGGCGGCTCCTCGGCAGCCCGCGCCGCGGCGTCCTCGGCGGCCTGAGCGGGCGGCTCCACGGCAGCCGGCGCGGGCGTCTCCTCGGCGGGAGCCTCGGTGGCCTTCGCGGCGGTGGCCTTACGGCGGCGGCGCGGCGCCTTCGGGGTGCTGTCGAGGTCGCCGGCGACGGGGGCGAGCACCTCGGCCTGGGGGGCCTCGCCGCGCCCCGGCACGGACGCGGTCGACGCCTGGACCGGCGCCTCGGTCTGCTCCGGCTGGTTCAGCGGCGTGGCCCGCCGCCGGGTGGCCCGCCGCCGGACCGGCGCGGCCGGCGCCTGCTCCGGCTCGCCCGTGCCGGCGTCGGCGGCGCCACTCGCCGCCCCGGTGCTCGTCTCGGTGGTGCTGTCGTCGGCGGTGTTGTTGTCAGCGGTCTCGTCGGCCGGCTGTGAACCGGTCCGTTCGCCGCCCTCGGGCTCGTTCTCGAGCATGGACGTTCTCCAGTTCTGGCTGCCCCGGGCGCGGGTGAGCGCTGCCACGCAGGGTCGCCGCAAAAGGTGTTTCCGCCGGGCGCGCAGGGTGCGCGACCGCCGAAGTCTGCCTGCCTGAACGCTGACCGATGGTCAGCGTTCACCGATGGTTGCCCCGTCGCGGTCCGCGTCCAACGGATCCGCGATCGCATCCTGCGCGGTCAGCGTGCCCTGTGCCAGCCGGATCACCCTCGGCGAGACCGGCGGCTCCAGGTCGGCCACCACGCGGAGGCCGGAAAGGACGTCATCGGGTCGCACGGACGGGGTGACCTGCCGTACGACCAGTTCGAGTATCGCACACGGTACGGCCAGTGCCCCGGAAGGCATCTCCGACGGCGACAACACATCGATGCGTATCACCGCTGCCCGGGCGTCGAAGGTACGCCGACCCTGCTTGGTCATCCGCTCGACCAACACCTCGTCCGCGGCGACGAAGGCGGAAACCGCCTGCCGCAGGACGGACGGGTCGACCTCGGGCAGCTCGATCCGCCAGTGCGAGGCCTCGATCCGGTCGGCAAGACTCCCGCCGCCGGCCACGACGGCGTCGAGCACGTCGAGGCCGGGTGAGAGCGCGGCGTCCAGCGCGGCACGCAGCTGCGCCGGGTCGACCGGCTCCCGCAGGCCGATCTCCAGGTACTCCGCCTCGCTCGCCACACCCGTCGGGGCCGCGCTGGCGTACGAGATCTTGGGGTGCGGGGTGAAGCCCTGGGAGAAGGCGATCGGCACGCCCGCCCGGCGCAGCGCCCGCTCGAACGCCCGCGCGAAGTCGCGGTGCGAGGTGAAACGCAGCGGGCCGCGCTTGGCGTACCGGATCCGGACGCGCTGGACGACCGGCGCCTGTCCGCCCTCTGGCTGTGGTTTCCTACTGATCGTCGTGCTCCTCGGTCGGTCAGTGCTCGTTGATCATGACGTTGTCGTGACCGCCACGGCGTGTCGTGGACGACAACGTCATGATCAACGATGGGGCCCCGGGGGTGAGAGAGTCAGGGGTGGGTGGGGGTGGGGAGCTTCAAGCCGTTGATCGGGGTCAGCGGGAGGAGCTTCTTCCCGGTCGGGCCGATCTGGATCTCGGTGTCCATCGAGGGGCAGACGCCGCAGTCGAAGCACGGGGTCCACCGGCAGTCGTCCTGCTCGTACTCGCTGAGCGCGTCCTGCCAGTCCTGCCAGAGCCAGTCCTTGTCCAGGCCCGAGTCCAGGTGGTCCCAGGGCAGGACCTCCAGCTCGTCGCGCTCGCGGGTGGTGTACCAGTCGAGGTCGACCCCGAAGGAGGGCAGCACCTCGGTCGCCGCGTCCACCCAGCGCTGGTAGGAGAAGTGCTCGCTCCAGCCGTCGAACCGGCCGCCGTTCTCCCAGACCTTGCGGATCACCGAGCCGACCCGGCGGTCGCCCCGGCTGAGCAGGCCCTCGATCAGCGACGGCTCGCCGTCGTGGTAGCGGAAGCCGATCGCCCGGCCGAGCGACCGGTCCGCGTTGATCGCCTGCTTGAGCAGCTTGAGCCGGCCGTCGATGACCTCCGGCCGCGCCATCGACGCCCACTGGAACGGGGTGTGCGGCTTCGGCACGAACCCGCCGATGGAGACCGTGCAGCGGATGTCCTTCGAGCCGGTGGCGGCCCGACCGGCCCGGATCACCTCGTGGGCCATGTCCGCGATCTCGAGGACGTCCTCGTCGGTCTCGGTGGGCAGGCCGCACATGAAGTAGAGCTTCACCTGCCGCCAGCCGTTGGTGTACGCCGTGACGACGGTGCGGATCAGGTCTTCCTTCGACACCATCTTGTTGATGACCTTGCGGATCCGCTCCGACCCGCCCTCCGGGGCGAAGGTCAGGCCAGTCCGCCGGCCGTTGCGGGACAACTCCTGCGCGAGGTCGATGTTGAACGCGTCGACCCGGGTCGACGGCAGCGAGAGCGAGACGTTGGTGCCCTCGTACTGCTGGGCCAGGCCGGAGCACATGTCACCGATCTCGGAGTGGTCGGCCGACGACAGCGACAGCAGGCCCACCTCGTGGAAACCGGAGAACTCCAGGCCCTCCCGCACCATCTGCCCCACGGTGGTGATGGAGCGCTCGCGCACCGGGCGCGTGATCATGCCGGCCTGGCAGAACCGGCAGCCCCGGGTGCAGCCCCGGAAGATCTCCACCGCGTACCGCTCGTGCACGGTCTCGGCCAGCGGGACCAGGGGCTTCTTCGGGTACGGCCAGGCGTCCAGGTCCATCGTCGTGCGCTTGTGCACCCGGAAGGGCACGTCCGCGCGGTTCGGCACGACCCGCTGGATCCGGCCGTCGGGCAGGTAGTCCACGTCGTAGAAGCGCGGCACGTAGACGCTCTCGGTGCGGGCCAGGCGCAGCAGCAACTCGTCGCGCCCGCCCGGGGAGCCCTCGGCCTTCCACTCCCGCACGATCCCGGTGATCTCCAGGACCGCCTCCTCGCCGTCGCCCAGCACAGCGGCGTCGACGAAGTCGGCGATCGGCTCCGGGTTGAACGCGGCGTGGCCGCCGGCCACGATCACCGGGTCGGCTTCGGTGCGGTCGGCGGCGAGCAGCGGGATGCCGGCCAGGTCGATCGCGGTGAGCAGGTTGGTGTAGCCCAGTTCGGTGGAGAAGGAGACGCCGAACACGTCGAAGTCGCGTACCGAGCGGTGGGCGTCGACGGTGAACTGCGGCACGCCGTGCGCGCGCATCAGCTTCTCCAGGTCGGGCCAGACCGCGTAGGTGCGCTCGGCGAGCACGTCGGGCAGCTCGTTGAGCACCTCGTAGAGGATCTGCACGCCCTGGTTGGGCAGGCCGACCTCGTAGGCGTCGGGATACATCAACGCCCAGCGCACGGCCGCCGCGTCCCAGTCCTTGACCACCGCGCCCAGCTCGCCACCGACGTACTGGATGGGCTTGGTCACCTGGGGCAGCAGCGGCTCCAGCCGGGGCCAGACCGACGGCTCCAGGTCGCGGCGCGGCGTCAGACGCGCCGAGCTGGAGTCGTCGCCAGAGTTGGCCGCGGCGGGGCGCGACGTGGTGGACGGGACGCTCATGATGCCCAAGGGTACGCGGCCCGGCGGCGGCACCGGCGCGCACGCCGGTCGCGCGCCGTCCGGCCTGCCCGGGGCCGGCGCAGACGGTGGCCGGGATCGCCCCGCTGGCGTGTCGGTACTAACCTCGGACCGGCGCGAGAGGAGATTGCCGCGATGCCGCAGCCGCAGCCGGGCACGGACCGGCCGGCCGACGGGAGCCCCCCGGGTCGGGACCAGGGTCGGGATCCGGCCGTCACCGAACCGACCCCGACCTCCCCCGCAGCCCCCGCCCCCGCCGGCCCGGAGGGCACCCGTGAGCTGCCCACCGACGACGTCGAGCCGACCGCGCCCGGCGAGCCGCGGGGCGCCGACGACGTCGACCCGCCGACCCTGGACGACGCCGGGCCGGGCTCGGGCGGCACCGGGCCGGAGGACCGGCGGGACGCCGACTCCGGGCAGCCGGCCCCCACCGGCCCGGAGGGCACCCGCCTGCTGCCCGACGACGGGACGACGGCCGACCGGCCGGCGGTGGGGCCGCAGGGCACCCGGATGTTCCCCGCCGACGAGCTGCCGGCCGAGCCGCCCGCGCCCCGGTGGAGCGGTTCGGCGGCGGTCCCCCCGCCGAAGCCCCGCAAGCGGTCCTGGGGCGAGTCGGCCGTGCTGCCCCCGGTGCCGCCGCCCCCGCCGGAGCAGCCCGAGGACGTCACCCCGGTCGACCCGTGGGCGGGCGCGGACACCGGCAGTTGGGACCTGCCGCCGGCTCCGCCGCCACCGCTGAACCCGACGCTGCCCTACCCGGTGGCGCCGCCGCCCCGGCCGCCGCACTCCGGGCCGCCCGGGCCGCCGGTCCACGCGCCCAAGCCGGCCCCGCCGCCGGTGGCGTATCCGGTGTCGCCGCCGCCCGCGTATCCGGTGTCGCCGCCACCGCCGGTGGCGTACCCGGTCTCGCCGCCGCCGGTCTCCCGGCCGCCCGCCCCGTCCCGCCCGGCGGCTCCCCCGCCTCCGCCGCCCGCGCCGCCGCGGCAGCGTCGGGCGAAGACCCCGCCGCCCGCGCCGCCGACCAACCGCCAGGCCCCCGGCGGGTACGCTCCGGCGCCCAAGCGCAGGCGCCGTCGGTGGCCGTGGTTCCTGCTGCTCATGATCGCCTGCTGCTGCGGCTGCCCGGCCTACTACGGGGTGCCGGTGTCCAACCAGTACCCGGTCAACGCGAGCCTGCCGGCCGAGGTCGCCGACCTGCGGCTGCGCGACGACAGCGGCAGCAAGGCGACCGCCGAGAAGCTGAAGTCGGAGGTACGCAAGGCGCACTGGCTGGCCGAGGACACCTTCGCGGGCATCTACGGCACGCCCGCCGGCAAGCGGGTGACGGTCTTCGGCGGCACCGGTTTCCGGTTCACCCCCGAGTCGGACGCGGAGGACGAGATCACCCGGCTCACCGGCCAGTACTCCCTCGGCGAGGCGCAGACGGTCGACACCGGCGTACGCGGCCGGCACCAGCGCTGCGCGGTGGGCCGCGCCGACGGCGAGGACGTGGTCGTCTGCACCTCGGTCGACCACGGCAGCATCGCCACCGCGGTGTTCACCCGGCTCTCCCTCGACGACAGCGCCACCCTGCTCGGCACGCTGCGGGAGCGGCTGGTCACCGCCGACCAGAAGTGAGGCCCGGCGGGCGGGCGGCTCGCGGGCAGGAGCGGCGGCGGTGGTTCCGGCCCCACCGCCCGGGCTCAGGCGGAGGCGTCGCCGGGCGTGGTGGGGGCGTCGGCGGGCGTGGCCGGCTGCGCGCGCGGCGGGGCGTAACGGGGGACGTACTCCTGGCCGGTGAGCTTCTGGATCTCCGCCATGACCTCGTCGGTCATCTCCCGCAGCGACGTGCGGTCGTCCGGCCGGCCGGTGAAGTCCAGCGGCTTGCCGAACCGCACGGTGATCTTGGCCCGGCCGGGGCGGGGCACCCGGGTCCCGATGGGCTGGGCCTTGTCCGTGCCGATCATGCCGACCGGGATGATCGGCACGCCGGCCGCCAGCGCCAGCCGGGCCGCTCCGGTGCGCCCCCGGTAGAGCCGGCCGTCCGGCGACCGGGTCCCCTCCGGGTAGACCGCGACCAGGTCACCGGCCTTGAGCACCGGGATGGCGGCGTCGAACGCGGACAGCGCCGCGCGCCCGCCGGCCCGCTCGACCGGGATCGCTCCCAGGCCGGTCAGCACGAACTTGGAGAAGGCGCCCTTCGGGCCGGTGCCGGTGAAGTACTCCGACTTCGCCCAGAACGCCAGGTGCCGGGGGACGACGGTGCCGAGGAACAGCTCGTCGGCCACCGAGAGGTGGTTGCCCGCGAAGATCGCACCACCGGAGTCCGGGATGTGCTCCAACCCTTCCACGGTCGGACGGAAGGCCAACCGGAGCGCGGGCGCCACGGTGAGCTTGCCGATGGTGTAGAGCAGGGGCACTGGTCCTCCGACGGAGTGTGTGCGAGCAGCCGGTGTCACCGTAGCCGACGGGTCCACCCGACGCCGCGCGGGTGGCGGGGCGACCGCCTGGTGAGCGGGGTCGTCCGGGCCGGTGGCGGCGGTCCGGCGGGC
This sequence comes from Micromonospora sp. NPDC047074, assembly GCF_040643815.1. NCBI lineage: Bacteria > Bacillati > Actinomycetota > Actinomycetes > Micromonosporales > Micromonosporaceae > Micromonospora > Micromonospora sp. NPDC047074. The sequence continues at coordinate 12,206 of NZ_JBEYVB010000058.1, read as the reverse complement.
ACGCCGCCGGACCGCCGTGACCCGCGCCGAGTCAGACGCGGCGGACGGCGACGGTCACCTGCTCGCCCTCGCCGACCTCGCCGGTGAAGCCCGCCACCCCGTCGGCGAAGTCGACGGAGTCGGCCAGCACCTCCCGGGCCACGAAGTCGGTGAACCCGGCCACCGCCGCGCGCACCTCCTCGGCGGCCGACACCGTCACCACGATCCGGTCCGAGACGTCCAGGTCGGCGTCCCGGCGGGCCTGCTGCACCACCCGGACCACATCCCGGGCCAGCCCTTCGGCGGCCAGCTCGGGGGTGACCTCGGTGTCCAGCACGACCACGCCCTCACCGCCGGGCAGCGGCGCGGAGTGCTCGGCGTCGGCGGCGACCAGCCGCAGCTCGTACTCGCCCTCGGCGAGGGTGACGCCGGCGGCGACCGGGGCCCCGTCGGCCAGCTCCCACTCCCCCGCCTTGACCGCCTTGATGACCTGCTGCACCTGCTTGCCGACCCGGGGGCCGAGCGCGCGGGGCACCACCGTCAGCACCTGCTGGCAGTACGCCGACACCTCGTCGGTGAACTCCACCGCCTTCACGTTGACCTCGTCGGCGACCAGGTCACCGAACGGGCGCAGCTGCGCCGCGACCGGCGAGGCGACGGTGAGCTTCGTCAGCGGCAGCCGCACCCGCAGGCCCTTCGCCTTGCGCAGCGACAGCGCCGCCGAGCAGACCTCCCGGGTGGCGTCCATCGCGGCGACCAGGTCGTGGTCGGCGGGGAACAGCGTCGCGTCCGGCCAGTCGGTCAGGTGCACCGACCGCTCCCCGGTCAGGCCGCGCCAGATCTCCTCGGCGGTCAGCGGGGCCAGCGGCGCCACCACCCGGCACAGGGTCTCCAGCACCGTCCACAGGGTGTCGAAGGCGTCGGCGTCCCCCGACCAGAACCGGTCGCGGGAGCGCCGCACGTACCAGTTGGTCAGCGCGTCCAGGTAGGACCGCACGGTGGCGCAGGCGCCGGAGATGTCGTACGCGTCCATCTGCGCGCCGACCGTCGACACCAGCTCGTTGGTCTTCGCCAGCACGTACCGGTCGAGCAGGTGGGTGCTGCTCGTGTTCCGCTTCGCGGTGTACCCGTCGGCGTTGGCGTAGAGCGAGAAGAAGTACCAGACGTTCCACAGCGGCAGCAGCACCTGCCGGACGGCGTCCCGGATGCCCGGCTCGGTCACCGGCATGTCGCCACCGCGCAGCACCGGCGAGGACATCAGCATCCAGCGCATCGCGTCCGAGCCGTAGGAGTCGAACACGTGGTAGACGTCCGGGTAGTTGCGCAGGCTCTTGGACATCTTGCGCCCGTCGGAGCCGAGCAGGATGCCGTGGCTGAGGCAGTTGCGGAACGCCGGCCGGTCGAACAACGCGGTGGCCAGCACGTGCATGGTGTAGAACCAGCCGCGGGTCTGCCCGATGTACTCGACGATGAAGTCGCCCGGGTAGTGGTGCTCGAACCAGTCGCGGTTCTCGAACGGGTAGTGCACCTGGGCGAACGGCATCGAGCCGGACTCGAACCAGCAGTCCAGCACCTCCGGCACCCGGCGCATCATCGACTTCCCGGTCGGGTCGTCCGGGTTGGGGCGGACCAGCTCGTCCACCGCCGGCCGGTGCAGGTCGCTCAGGCGTACGCCGAAGTCCCGCTCGATCTCCGCCAGCGAACCGTAGACGTCGAGCCGCGGGTAGTTCGGGTCGTCGGACTTCCACACCGGGATCGGCGAGCCCCAGAACCGGTTCCGACTGATCGACCAGTCGCGGGCGTTGGCCAGCCACTTGCCGAACGAGCCGTCCTTGATGTGCCCCGGCGTCCAGTTGATCTGCTGGTTCAGCTCGACCATCCGGTCCTTGAACGTCGTCACCGCGACGAACCACGACGACACCGCCTTGTAGACCAGCGGGGTGTCGCAGCGCCAGCAGTGCGGGTACGAGTGGGTGTAGGTGTCCTGCTTGAGGACGACCCCCCGCTCCTTCAGCTCGCGGATCACCGGCTTGTTGACGTCGAAGACCTGCTCGCCCTCGTACGGCGGCACCAGCGCGGTGAACCGGGTGTGGTCGTCGACCGTGACGACGGTGGGGATGCCGGCCGCGTTGCAGACGTTCTGGTCGTCCTCGCCGAAGGCCGGGGCCAGGTGGACGATCCCGGTGCCGTCCTCGGTGGTGACGAACTCCGCGCCGAGCACCTGGTAGGCGTTCGGGCCGGCCTGCTCCACGAGGAAGTCGAACAGCGGGGTGTAGCGCCGGCCGGCCAGGTCCCGGCCGGACACGGTGCCGACCTGCTCGTAGCCCTCCAGCTCCTTGGCGTACGCGGCGAGCCGGGCCGCCCCGACCACGTACCGCTGCCCGTCGCGCTCCAGCACCGCGTACTCGATGTCGGGGCCGACGGCGAGCGCCAGGTTGGACGGCAGGGTCCACGGCGTGGTGGTCCAGACGCCGAGCCGCACCGGCCCGCGCACCAGCTCCGGCGCGTTCTCGTCGGGGGTCAACGCGAACCAGACCGACAGCGTCGGGTCGTGCCGGTCCCGGTAGACGTCGTCCATCCGGGTCTCGGTGTTCGACAGCGGCGTCTCGCAGCGCCAGCAGTACGCCAGCACCCGGAAGCCCTCGTAGACCAGGCCCTTGTCGTGCAGGGTCTTGAAGGCCCACATGACGCTTTCCATGTAGTCCAGGTCGAGGGTCTTGTAGTCGTTGGCGAAGTCGACCCAGCGGGCCTGGCGCGTGACGTAGCGCTCCCAGTCGTGGGTGAACTCCAGCACCGAGGTGCGGCACGCCTCGTTAAACCGGGCCACGCCGAGGTCGAGGATCTCCGCCTTGCTGGTGATGCCGAGCTGCTTCTCGGCGACCACCTCGGCGGGCAGGCCGTGGCAGTCCCAGCCGAAGCGCCGCTCGACCCGGCGACCGCGCATCGTCTGGTAGCGCGGCACGACGTCCTTCACGTAGCCGGTGAAGAGGTGGCCGTAGTGCGGCAGGCCGTTGGCGAACGGCGGGCCGTCGTAGAAGACGTACTCGTTCTTCCCCTGGTCGCCGGCCGGCCGGGCCTCGACGGAGGCCTCGAAGGTCTTGTCGGCCGTCCAGTGCTCCAGCACGCGGCGCTCGACCGCGGGCAGGTCCGGGCTGGCCGGGACGCCGGCGGCGGTCGGTTCGTGCAACGGATAGACCATCGGGGGTCGCTCTCCTCGCGCAGCTCACTGTCGTGTGGGTCTGCGAGGACGAGCCTTCTCGGGTACGCCTCGACGGCGCCCCCGGGTAGGCCCGCGGTACCACCCCGCTTGGCGGTCAGGATCGACCGCCCGCTCGTTGGCCGGCTGTGACGGGCCGGACCCGTCCGGTTCTACTGGGCCGGGGTGAACCGGCTGTTCTTCCGGAGGCTCGCCGGTGATGGCCGGGTCATCGCCTTACGGCCGTCAAGGTTACCCGACCACCGCCGAAGATCGCCGCCGAGTAATCATCGTCAGGTGACCGGGCTCACCTCCACGGCTGTCACACCGCGCCCCGCCCGCCCCGTCGTACGGGTGTCGACACCGACCGGAGACGAGGAGATCGTTCATGCAGCGGATGAACGTGGCCGAGGTGGCGCCGCAGGCGTACCAGGCCGTGCTGGGGCTGGAGAAGTACGTCCGGGCGAACGTGGGGCACACCGTGCTGGCGCTGGTGAAGCTCCGGGCCTCGATGCTGAACGGCTGCGCGTTCTGCGTCGACATGCACAGCCGCGACGCGCTGGCGGCGGGCGAGTCCGACCGGCGGCTCTTCGCCGTCGCCACCTGGCGGGAGGCGCCCTTCTTCGACGAGCGGGAGCGGACCGCGCTGGCGCTCACCGACGCGGTGACCCGGCTCGGCGAGCACGGTGTGCCCGACGACGTCTGGGACGCGGCGGCGAAGGTGTGGCCCGAGAAGGAACTGGCCGACCTGTTGATGGCGATCGCGACCATCAACGTGTGGAACCGCATCGCCGTGACCTGCCGCAACGACCTCCCGACGGGCGTGTGACGGTCTCCGACGCGACGCAGGCGGCCGGTGCGCTCGACGCGCACCGGCCGATGCTGCTCGGGTTGGCGTACCGGCTGCTCGGCAGCCGGCACGACGCCGAGGACGTGCTCCAGGAGGCGTACCTGCGCTGGCTGGGCGTCGACCGGGCGGCGGTCACGGAGCCGCGGCGCTACCTGTCCCGGGTGGTCACCCGGCTGGCGCTGGACCGGCTGCGCGCCCTGCGGGCCTCCCGGGAGACGTACGTCGGGCCGTGGCTGCCCGAGCCGGTGCCCACGACACCGTCACCGTTCGGGCCGCTGGACGCCGTGGAGCTGCGCGACTCGCTCTCCACCGCCCTGCTGCACCTGCTGGAACGGCTCACCCCGCCGGAGCGGGCGGTCTACGTGCTGCGCACCGCCTTCGACCTGCCGTACGCCGAGATCGCCACGATCCTGGACCGGTCGGTGGCGGACTGCCGGCAGCTGCACCACCGGGCGGCCACCCGCATCGGCCAGGACCGGCGGCGGTTCACCGCCGGGCGGGCCGAGCAGCAGCGGCTGTTGGACGCCTTCCTCGCCGCCGCCCGCGACGGCGACCTGGCCGCGCTGACCGGGCTGGTCGCCACGGACGCCACCGCCTGGACCGATGGCGGCGGCCGGGTGCAGGCGGCGCGCAACCCCGTGACCGGTGCCGACCGGGTGGCCCGGTTCTTCGTCGGGCTCTACGGGCCGGGCCGGCGATACACCGTGCACCGGCTGGAACTCAACGGCCAGCCGGCCGCGCTGCTCGTCCGTCCCGCCGGCAACAGGTACGCGCTGACGGTCGCCGCGGCCGACGGCCGGATCACCGCGTTCCACGTGGTCGGCAACCCGGACAAGCTGCGGTGGGCGGGCTGACGGGGGCCGGTCGTGAACCGGCCGGGTCGGCAGCGGGTGGTCGGTCAGCCCAGCTCGGGGAACCAGAGCGCGATCTCGCGCTTGGCGCTGTCCGGCGAGTCGGAGGCGTGCACCAGGTTCTCCCGGTTGGACAGCGAGAGGTCGCCGCGGATCGTGCCGGCCGCCGCCCTACGCCCGTCGGTCGCCCCGACGAGGCCGCGCACCACGTCGATGACCTGGTCGCCGGAGAGCACCAGCGCCACCAGCGGGCCGCCGGTCATGAAGTCCTTCAGCGGCGGGTAGAACGGCTTGTCGACGTGCTCGGCGTAGTGCTCGTCGGCCAGCGCGGCGTCCATCGTCCGGAGCACCATCGCGTCGATCCGCAGCCCCTTGCGCTCGAAGCGGGAGATCACCTCGCCGACCAGCCCGCGGTCGACCGCGTCGGGCTTGACCAGTACGAGGGTGCGCTCATCGGGGCTGCTGCTGGACACGCTGGGTTCCTCCTGTGCGCGGAAGACGCTCGGGCTCGGTACGGTCAGCCTAGCGACCCGGTCCCGGCGCCGGCGCGGCGGCCGGTCTTTCCTCCGGTGACCGATCCGGCCTAGCCTGGCCCTTGACCCTCGGGAGGTCCACTGTGGCAAACGGCGGGAACCGACCCATCGCACCGGTACGCAAGCTGATCGCCGCGGTGCTGGGCACCGTGGCGACCTTCGTCGTCCTCTTCGGCCTCGGCATGACCAGTTGGGCGATCGTGGCGCTCGGGGTCGCCCTGCTGGTGCTGGCCATCGCGCTGGCCACGGTGCGCGGCGGCGGGCGCACCTGGGTGGTCGGCGTCGGGCACGTGCACAGCGCCTCCGAGCCGCCCACCCAGTACGCCTTCGGCCGCTGCGAGCTGCAACTGGTGATCGACGCGCCGGGAATGCCGCCCCGGTCGAAGAAGATCATCGAGCCGCGGGTGCCGGTGGCGAAGTGGCCGTCGCTGGGCCAGGCGCTACCGATCCGGGTGGCCCTCGACGACCAGCGGCACGTCCGGGTGCTCTGGGACGACGTGCCCACGCACGCGGAGACCGCCGCCGCCGTCGCCGACCTGCCGCCCGAGTACCCGGGCCCGGAGCCGCTCGACGAGATGCTGATCCAGCAGGAGGCCCCGCCGTGGGCCGACCGGGCGCCGGACGACGACTACCGCGACGACTTCCGCGCGCCGGTGACCGACCCGCTCGGCGATCCGCTGGGCGACCCGCTGGGTAGCCCGGTCGGCGGGGACCGGCCCGGGCGGCCCGAGGAGCGCGAGCCCGTCGTGGTGCACCAACGCCCGGGCGGGCCGGTCGTGCTGGAGGGCACGCTCGTCGAGCCACCCGCCGCCGGCACCCTGCCGCGCCGGGCCGCCCCGACGCCCCGCCCACCCGCCGAGGAGCGGTTCGACCCGCCCGGCGACCGGTTCGACCCGCCGGCCGGGGCCGACGACCGCCTCGACCCGCCCGCGCTGTCGGACCCGATCGACCTGCCCCTGGACGATCCCGCGCCGCCCCACGACCGGGCCCGCGACGAGCAAATCAGTCCGGCGGAGCTGGACGAGGCGATCTTCGGTCCGGGCGCGACCGCCGGGGCCGACGTGGGTGCCGAGCAGGCGGCGACGGCCGGCGACGAGTTCGGGGCGCCGATCGCGGGGGTGGGCCTCACCCTGCTGGTCACCGACCTGCCCCGCTCGCTGGACTTCTACCGCGACCTGGGCTTCACGGAGGTCGACCGGGGATCCGGCAACGCGGTCCTCGCCTCCGGGACGACCCGCCTGGTGTTGCGGGAGGTCACCGAGGCCGCGCCGATCAGCCGCCGGCTGGTGCACGTCAACCTCGAGGTGGACGACATCGACTCGGCGTACGAGCGGCTGCGCGGCACCGGCGTCCGGTTCACGTACGCTCCCCGGGTGGTCAACCGGGGCACGAAGCTGGAGGTGTGGGCGGCGGCGTTCCGCGACCCGGACGGCCACGGCATCGCCCTCACCCAGTGGCGGGAACGCGCCGAGGCCTGACCCGGGCCCGGAACGGCCCGGCTCAGCCCAGGATGACCCGGCGGACGTGCAGGGCGTAGGCCCACACCAGGGCGAAGACCACGCCCAGCACGAGCAGCGACCAGTGCAGCAGGCCGGCGAGCATCAGCAGCCCCTGGAGGGCGGTGCCGGCGTGCCAGGCCCACGGCCGGCGCATCAGGCCCGCCAGCAGCACCGCTGCCACGGCCAGCGCCACGACCGCCCCGATCGCCGCGCCACCCAGGTCGCCGCCGACCACCCGGATCGGCTGGATGGCCAGCACCAGCACCAGCGCCTCCAGGCTCAGCGTGCCGGCGCCGAGCCCCCGGACCGCCCGCTCCGGGTTCCGCAGCCCGGAGCGGCGCGGCGGTGGCCCGCCGGTGGACGGCAACCCCTGCCCGTCCGCGGCCGTTCCCGCTGGACGGTCGTCGCCCGGCACGCCCCGTTCCGGCCCGGTCATCGCTTCAGCAGCCGTCGGGCGTCGGCCACGGTCACCACCGAACCGGTGACGAGCACCCCGACCCCGCTCAGCTCCCCCGGTACGTCCTCCTCGGCCATCGCCACGGCGGCCTCGATCGCGTCCGGCATCTCCTCGGCCACCTCCACCCGCTCGGGGCCGAAGACCTCGGCCGCCAGCGCGGCCAGCTCCCGGGCCGGCATCGCCCGGGGCGAGCTGTTGCGGGTCACCACCACCTGGTCCGCCACCGGCTCCAGCAACTCCAGCAGGCTGGCCGCGTCCTTGTCGCCGAGGACACCGACCACCGCGACCAGCTTGCTGAACGCGAACTCCTCCTGGAGCGCGGCCACCGTGGCGGCCATGCCGTGCGGGTTGTGCGCGCCGTCGAGCAGGATGGTCGGCGCGCTCCGGACGCGTTCCAGCCGGCCGGGCGAGCTGGCCGCGGCGAAGCCCTCCCGGACGGCCTCGATGTCGAGTTGCCGCTTGGCCCCGGCACCGAGGAACGCCTCCACCGCCGCCAGCGCCACCGCCGCGTTCTGCGCCTGGTGGGCGCCGTGCAGCGGAATGAAGATCTCCTCGTAGACGCCGCCGAGGCCCTGGAGGCTGAGCACCTGCCCGCCGACGGCGACCGCGCGCCGCAGCACCCCGAACTCGGAGCCCTCGCGGGCGATGGTCGCACCGACCTCGGCGCAGCGTTCCAGGATCGGCCGGGCGGCGTCCTCCTCCTGGGCCGCCGAGATGACCGTCGCGCCCTTGTGGACGATGCCGGCCTTGTGCAGCGCGATGTCCTCGATCGTGTCGCCGAGCCACTCGGTGTGGTCCAGCCCGATCGGCGTGATCACCGCCACCCCGGCCTGGAGCACGTTTGTGGAGTCCTCGGCGCCGCCGAGCCCCACCTCCACCACCGCCACGTCGACCGGGGCGTCGGCGAAGGTGGCGAAGGCGAGCGCCGTCGTCATGTCGAAGTACGTCAGCGGCTCCGCCGAGCGCTCGTCGACCAGCCTGGCCAGCGGCTCGACCTCCCGGTACGTGGCGACGAACCGCTCCTCGCCGACCGGCTCGCCGTCCAGGCTGATCCGTTCCCGGACGGTCTCCAGGTGCGGGCTGGTGTAGCGGCCGGTGTGCAGCCCGAACGCCCGCAGCAGCGAGTCGATCATCCGGGCCGTCGAGGTCTTGCCGTTGGTGCCGGTCAGGTGGATCGACGGGTACGCCCGCTGCGGGCTGCCGAGCAGGTCCAGCAGCGACTCGATCTTGTCCAGCTCGAAGGCCATGCGGGTGAAACCGCGGCCGGTCAGCTCGGCGTCGACGGCGGCGAATTCGGTGCGGTCGGTCACGAGGGCAGCGCCTCCAGAGCGGCGTCGATGCGGACCAGGTCGGCCTCGGCGGTGGTCAGCCGGTCACGGATCTTGGCGACCACCGGCTCCGGCGCCTTGCCCACGAAGGCCGGGTTGTCGAGCTTCGCCCGGGCCTGCGCGACCTCCTTCTCGGCGGCGGCCCGGTCCTTGGTCAGCCGCGCCCGCTCGGCGGCCACGTCGATCGACCCCCGGGTGTCCAGGGCGACGCTCACCTCACCGGGCATGGCGAGGGTCGCGCTGGCCTGGAACCCGTCGCCGGCCGGGTCCAGCCGCACCAGCGACCGGATGAGCGGCTCGTGCGCGGTGATCCCGGCGGCGGCCAGGCCGTCGAGCCGGGCGGCGACCCGTTGCGTCGGGCGCAGCCCCTGGTCCGAGCGGAACCGCCGGATCTCGGTCACCACCCGCTGCACGGTGCCGACCTCCGCCTCCGCGGCGTCGTCGATCCCGGTACGGTCGGCGGCCGGCCAGGCGGCCGTCATCACCGTCTCGCCACCGGTGAGCGCGATCCACAGTTCCTCGGTGACGAACGGGATGACCGGGTGCAGCAGCCGCAGCAGCTGGTCCAGCACGTGGCCGAGGACCCGGCGGGTGGCCTCGGCGGCCGGGCCTCCCTCCGCGAGCACCGGCTTGGTCAGCTCGACGTACCAGTCGCAGACGTCGTCCCAGGCGAAGTGGTAGAGCAGGTCGCAGACCTTGGCGAACTCGTACGCCTCGAACTGCTCGTCGACCTCGGCGGTGACGTGCGCCAGCCGGGACAGGATCCACCGGTCGACCGTCGACAGCGTCTCGGCCGCCGGCAGGGGCCCCTCGGTGTGGGCGCCGTTCATCAGCGCGAAGCGGGTGGCGTTCCAGAGCTTGTTGCAGAAGTTGCGGGAGCCCTGGCACCAGTCCTCGCTGACCGGCACGTCCCCGCCCGGGTTGGCGCCCCGGGCGAGCGTGAACCGGGTGGCGTCGGCGCCGTAGCGGTCGATCCAGTCCAGCGGGTCGACAACGTTGCCGAACGACTTGGACATCTTCTTGCCGTGCTCGTCGCGGACCATCCCGTGCAGGGCGACGACGTCGAACGGCTGCCGGCCGTCCATCGCGTACAGGCCGAACATCATCATCCGGGCGACCCAGAAGAAGAGGATGTCGTAGCCGGTGACCAGGACGCTGGTCGGATAGAACTTGACCAGGTCCGGGGTCTGCTCGGGCCAGCCGAGGGTGGAGAACGGCCACAGCCCGCTGGAGAACCAGGTGTCCAGCACGTCCTCGTCCTGGTGCCAGCCCTCGCCGGTCGGCGGCTCGTCGTCCGGGCCGACGCAGACGATCTCGCCGTCGGGGCCGTACCAGACCGGGATGCGGTGGCCCCACCACAGCTGCCGGGAGATGCACCAGTCGTGCATGTTGTCGACCCAGGCGAAGTAGCGCTTGGCCAACTCGGCCGGCTCGACCTTCACCCGGCCGTCACGCACCGCGTCGCCGGCCGCCTTGGCCAGCGGGGTGGTGTTCACGAACCACTGGAGCGACAGGCGCGGTTCGACTGTCGTCTTGCACCGGGAGCAGTGCCCCACCGCGTGCACGTACGGCCGCTTCTCGGCCACGATGAGGCCCTGCTCGCGCAGGGCAGCGACGATCGCCGGCCGGGCCTCGTACCGGTCCAGGCCCTCGAAGGGGCCGTGGGCGGTGATGATGCCCCGCTCGTCCATGATCGTCAGGGACGGCAGGTCGTGCCGCTGGCCGATCTCGAAGTCGTTCGGGTCGTGCGCCGGGGTCACCTTGACCATGCCGGTGCCGAAGCTGGGGTCGACGTGCTCGTCGGCGACGATCGGGATCCGCCGGTCGGTCAGCGGCAGGGCGACCTCGGTGCCGATCAGGTGCCGGTACCGCTCGTCGTCCGGGTGCACCGCCACGGCGGTGTCGCCGAGCATCGTCTCGGCCCGGGTCGTGGCCACCACCACCTCGTCGCCGTACCGGATCGAGATCAGCTCACCGTCGTCGTCGGTGTGCTCCACCTCGATGTCGGACAGCGCCGTCAGGCAGCGCGGGCACCAGTTGATGATCCGGTTGGCCCGGTAGATCAGGCCGTCGTCGTAGAGCTTCTTGAACATGGTCTGCACGGCCCGCGACAGGCCCGCGTCCATGGTGAAACGCTCCCGGTCCCAGTCGACGGAGTCGCCGAGGCGGCGCATCTGGCCGAGGATCGCGCCGCCGGATTCGGCCTTCCACTGCCACACCCGCTCGACGAACTTTTCCCGGCCCAGGTCGTGCCGGGACAGGCCCTGGCCGGCGAGCTGCCGCTCGACCACGTTCTGGGTGGCGATCCCGGCGTGGTCCATGCCCGGCAGCCACAGCGCCTCGTAGCCCTGCATCCTCTTACGCCGCACCAGCGCGTCCTGGACGGTGTGGTCCAGCGCGTGGCCCATGTGCAGCGAACCGGTGACGTTCGGCGGCGGGATGACGATGGCGAACGGCGGCTTGTCGCTGTCCGCCGACGCCCGGAAGTGGCCGGCGGCTACCCACTGCTCGTACCGTCGCTGCTCTACCTCGCCCGGCTGGTACTGGCCGGGCAGGGTCGGGGCGTCGGGGCGTCGGGCATCCAGTCTCTCGGTCACCCCGAAAGTCTACGGAGCGCTTCCCGGGACCCGACGTGCACCACCTGCTGTTCGCGTACGGTGTCGGCTATGTCCGACGCACATCTCACCGAGCGCCCGGTCAGCGACGGCTCCGAGCCGATCGACCTGACGGACGAGCCCATCCAGCTCAGCAACCGGGACCCGGAGGACCCTGCGGAGCGGCGGGCGACGCGGTCGCGGCGCCGGCGGCTGGCGTGGGCCGCGGCGGCGCTGGTCGGGCTCGCGGGGGTCTCCGTGATCGGCACGATGGGCTGGCGGGTGGCGCAGCAGAAGGACGCCGAGGTGGCCACGCCGGACCGGGTGGCGGGTCTGGTGCGGGACGACAGTGAACGGGCCCGCAGCACCGCCGACTACCTGCGCAGCGGGTTCGCCGCCGACATCGAGCTGGACAGCAGCTTCGGCACCGTCTACCGGGATCCCGCCGACGACAAGCGCTCGGTGCTCGTCTTCGGCGGCAGCACTCTTCTGTGGCAGCCGGAACGGGATCTCGACAGCCTCTTCGGCCTGCTGACCGACGAGACCGGCAAGGTGACCGGGCTGCGCGAGGTGCCGGCCGGGCGCCTGGGCGGCGTGATGAAGTGCGGCACCACCAGTGGTGACGGCGGCGACTTCGCCATCTGCGGTTGGGCCGACCACGGCAGCGTCGTGATGGCGATGTTCCCGGGCCGCACCGTCGACGACGCCGGCGGCCTGTTCCGGGCGATGCGCGACGAGATGCAGACCCGCAACTGAGCCCGCGCCCCGGGGGGTCAGTCCCCCGGGCCTTGGCCCGTCACACCCGCGCGGAAATGGTCTGGAAAGCAGTTCAGGGCCACCCCGCAAGGGGTGACCCTGAACTGAAAGATGTCCGGCGGCGTCCTACTCTCCCACACCCTCCCGAGTGCAGTACCATCGG
>NZ_JBEYVB010000057.1:0-29187 GCF_040643815.1 Micromonospora sp. NPDC047074 | reverse complement strand
GGGCGCGGGGCGCGGGCGCGGGGCGCGGGCGCGGGGCGCGGGGCGCGGGGCGCGGGGGTGGGGGGGGTGAGAGCGTGGAGGTGGGTGGAGCGTGGGGGTTGCTCCCGGCCGGGGAGGGATGCCCCGTTTGAACCGCATCGGGACGGGAAGCCGGGTCGCGTGGTGAGCGAACGAGGCAAGGTAGGGCCGGTGCACAAGGTGCGCAAGGGGCTCACGGCCGACGGTGCCGGGCTGGAGGGCGACCGGGTGGTGGCCGCCGGTAGCGCCGCGCGCGTCCTGGTCGCCGCCACCGCCCGGGCGCTGCGCGGGACCGACTGCGCCGACCTGGGACACCCGGGGCACCCGGGACCCTTGTCGCGGTTCACCGGAGCGCCCGAGCCGGTACGCCGGGCCGCGGTGATCCGGGCGGCCGGCCGGGTCGCGCTCACCACCGGCCAGACCGCCGAGGTCGATGCCGCCCGGGTCGCCCGCTGGTTCGCCGACCAGTACCCGCGCCGCCGTTACCCGGGAATCCTGATCGGCTCCCCGCACGGCGCGGCCGCGCACCTGGCGATGGCGCTCGGCGTGCCCTGGCTGCCCGCCGGGTTCGAGATGACCGCGCACTGGGCGCAGGGCTCCGTCGACCGGCCGCAGGCCGCCCTGGACCACGGTGCCGCGCTCGCCGCCCGGCTGCTCGGCGGCAACCCCGACCTGCACGTACGCCAGGTGCACTGCCCCGCCAGCCGGGGGGCGCTGGTCGGCGCCACGGTGTCGCTGGGGGCCCGGTGGCGGTCCCTGCCGGCCGCGTACGTCCGATTCCTGGCCGACCGGCTGGAGCCGGGCGCTCCGGTGCTGCTGCTGCGCGACGGGCGCACGTGGCCGGTGTTCGACTCCGCCCCCGGGCACAGCTTCCAGGTCGGCTGTCCGGCCAGCGGCCTGGACCCGGTCGACTTCCACCCCGACAGTCACGCCCTGCGGCAGGTGCTCCGCTCGGTCGGCGGGGACGGCGGGCAGTGGGCGCCACCGGAGGTCACCTCGCCGCCGGGGCCGGCGGAACACGGCGTGGAGTCCGGTTTCGAGTCGAGCGTCCGCGAGTGGGCGGGGCGGCACGGGCATCCGCTGCACCGGGTCCTCGTACCGCTGCCGGAGGCGCTCAGCGCCGCGACCGCCGACCTGTACCGCCGCTGGTTGCGCGCGGCCGGCAAGACCGGTGACCGGCTGGTGGTGGAGTGCGGCCGGCTGCTCGACCCGTGGCAGGTGGTGCGGGCCGGGATGGTGCCGTACTGGTGCGAGAACGCCACCCGGCGCAGCGTGGAGGGGGTGGAGTGGTGGCTCGCCGGGAGCGAGCCGTTCAGCTCGGTGGACGTGCTGCCCGAGCCGCCCGGCCTGCGGTCGCCGGCGCTGGCGGGACTGCCGCAGTGGCTCGCCGTAGCCGGCTTCGGCCGCCGTCGCCGGGCGCTGGACCGCACCTCGGCGCGGGGCTACCCGGTCACCTCGGTGCCCACCCGCCGGGCCACGGAGGTGCTGCGGGCGCAGCCGTACGACCTGCCGACGCCGCCACCGATGACCGTGGCCGACGCCCTCGCGGTGCTCCGGGAAAGCGGCTCCCACCAGGGATTACTGGTCTCTTGAGGCGGCCCTTTCGAAACATCCTCGCGAACCCCGGGTCCCGTGATTGAGTACCTACGGAGCGGGAACACCGCTGGCTGCGACGGCCTGATCACGCCGTACGGCCGCGGCCTCGTCGCCCGCTGGCATCCCAGTCATGTGACCCACTTCCGGCCCGGTGCGTGGTGCGACCACGCGCGCGCACGACCGGTTTCCTGAATCCGGGCGGGGACCTTCCTGAGGGAGGCGCGGATGTTCGGACAGACCACCACCACACCACCTCCGACCGAACGGGGCCTGGAGGACCTGGACGCGGCCGCGTTGGCGTACGCGGCCCGGATCGAGGGCCTTCCGCCCGAACGGCGCCAGGAGGCACGCGAGGACCTGGTCCGGTTCGCGCTGCCGTTCGCGGGCCGGCTGGCCCGCCGCTACCGGGGGCGGGGGGAGCCGCTGGAGGATCTGGAGCAGGTCGCCCGACTGGGCCTGGTCAACGCGGTCGACCGGTACGACCCGGAGCGGGGTTCGTTCACCGCGTACGCGGCGATCACCATCGTCGGCGAGATCAAGCGGCACTTCCGCGACCGCACCTGGGGTGTGCACGTGCCGCGCCGGCTGCGGGACCTGATCCTGGAGGTGGGGCAGGCGACTGCCGCGCTGACCAGCGAGCTGTCCCGGGCCCCGTCGGTCGCCGAGTTGGCGGAGCGCCTGGAGACGCCGCAGGAGGAGATCCTCGCCGCGCTGGAGTCGGCGGCCGGCTACAGCCCGGCGTCGCTGAACGCTCCCGTCGGCGGGGAGAGCTCGGCCGAGTTCGGCGACCTGGTCGGTGAGTCCGACAACGCGCTGGAGTCCGTCGACGACCGGGTGACCGTCAGCGGGCTGCTGCACCGGCTGCCCTGGCGGGAACGGCGCATCCTGGCCATGCGTTTCTACGGCAACCAGACCCAGGCGGAGATCGCCGCCCGGTTCGGCATCTCCCAGATGCACGTCTCCCGGCTGCTGTCCCGGGCGTTGACCTGGCTGCGCCAGGCGATGCTCGCCGACGCGCCGCCGCCCTGGCAGAACGGCGCGGCCGAGTCCGAGCCGGCGAAGACCCGCATCTCGGTCCGGCAGAACGGCGACCGGGTGGTGGTGGAGGTCGGCGGTGAGATCGACCGGGACGGCGCGGACCAGCTCCGCCGGGCGATGCTGGAGGCGGTGACCGGACAGCCCGCCGAGGTGGTGGTGGACCTGGTCGGCGCGGGCGGTTTCGACGCCGGCGGCATCGCCGCGCTGATGGCGGGCCGCGAGGCCGCCGCCCGCACCGGCGTGCCGCTGCGGCTGACCCGGGTCCAGCCGGCCGTGCGCCGCTCGCTCACCGCGGCGGGCCTGGCGCCGGCCCGCGAGGGCTAGACCAGGCCCGACCACGCCGCGAGGGCTCCGGCCCAGGGCTGCCGACCAGGCCGCGAGGGCCGGCACGAAGACGAAAGAAGGCAGGGCCGGCACCCGGGAAACGGGTGCCGGCCCTGCCACACGTACGCCCGGTCAGCGCTCCGGGCTGTCGCCGGGCCCGCGGGGGTGCCGCCAGCGGTCGTTCTCCTGCGGCTCCCGCTCGGCCCCGAGGCGGGTCTCCTCCGGCTCGTCGGTCTGCTCGAAGCTGGGCCGACGGACCTCGTCCGGCTCCGGGACCACCACCGGCCGGGCTCCGGACTGCGGCGCCGGCTGGTACTCGGCGGCCTCCCGCGCGCCGTGCGCCCCCTCGGCGGCCGGCGACTCGGCCAGGTGCGGCTCGCGGTGCAACTCGTCGCGGAACTCCTGCGGCGGCTTGGTGGTGCGCTGCGGGAGGTCACGGCCGAGGTCGGCGACGAGTGGGCCGTACTTGGCGTCGAAGGCGGGCCGCTCGGAGCGGATGCGGGGCATCCGGTCGAAGTTGCGCAGCGGCGGCGGGCAGGTGGTGGCCCACTCCAGCGAGTTGCCGAAACCCCAGGGATCGTCGACGTTCACCATCGCGCCGTAGCGCCAGGACTTCCAGGCGTTCCACATGAAGAACAGCGTGGACGCGCCGAGCACGAAGGCGGAGATGCTGGAGAAGGTGTTCAGCGCGGTGAACCCGTCGGTCGGCAGGTAGTCGGCGTACCGGCGGGGCATGCCCTCGTTGCCCAGCCAGTGCTGGACGAGGAAGGTGCCGTGGAAGCCGAGGAACATCGTCCAGAAGTGGGCCTTGCCGAGCCGGTCGTCCAGCAGCCGCCCGGTCATCTTCGGCCACCAGAAGTAGAAGCCGCCGAAGAGCGCGAAGACCACCGTGCCGAACAGCACGTAGTGGAAGTGCCCGACCACGAAGTAGGTGTCGTGGGTGTGCCAGTCCGCCGGCGGGCTGGCCAGCAGCACCCCGGTGAGGCCGCCGAAGAGGAAGGTGACCAGGAAGCCGATCGCGAAGAGCATCGGCGTCTCGAAGGTGATCTGTCCCTTCCACATGGTGCCGATCCAGTTGAAGAACTTCACGCCGGTGGGCACCGCGATCAAATAGCTCAGGATGCTGAAGAACGGCAGCAGTACCTGGCCGGTGGCGAACATGTGGTGCGCCCACACGGACATCGACAGCACGGTGATCGCGATGGTGGCGAGCACCAGGCCGGTGTAGCCGAAGATCGGCTTGCGCGCGAAGACCGGGATGATCTCGGTGATGATGCCGAAGAACGGCAGCGCGATGATGTAGACCTCGGGATGGCCGAAGAACCAGAACAGGTGCTGGAAGAGCATCGGACCGGCGGTTTCCGGGTCGTAGACGTGGGCGTTGAACAGCCGGTCCGCGGAGAGCGCCAGTAGCGCCGCCGCGAGCAGCGGGAACACCAGGATCACCAGTACGCTGGTGAAGAGCATGTTCCAGGTGAAGATCGGCATCCGGAACATGGTCATGCCGGGCGCGCGCAGGGTGAGGATCGTGGTGATCAGGTTGACCGCGCCGAGGATGGTGCCCAGCCCCGAGACCACCAGGCCGATCACCCAGAGGTTGGCGCCGACGCCGGGCGAGTGCTCCGCGCTGCTCAGCGGCGAGTACGCGGTCCAGCCGAAGTCGGCGGAGCCGCCCGGGGTGGCGAACCCGCCGATCACCATCAGCCCGCCGACCAGGTAGAGCCAGTACGCGAGGGCGTTGAGCCGGGGGAACGACACGTCGGGGGCGCCGATCTGGATCGGCACGATGTAGTTGCCGAAGCCGAACGCCGCCGGGGTGGCGAACAACAGCAGCATGACGGCGCCGTGCGAGGTGAAGAGCTGGTTGTACTGCTCGGGGGAGAGGAACTGCATGCCGGGCCGGGCCAGCTCGGCCCGCATCAGCATCGCCTGGATCCCGGCGACCAGGAAGAAGCCGAACGAGGTCAGCAGGTAGAGCAGACCGATCTGCTTGTGGTCGGTGGTGGCCAGGAACCGGGTCAGCTTGCCACCGGGGATCGGTTTGCGCAGGGGCCCGGGGTAGCCGCCGAAGCGGGCCGGTGCCAGGATCGCCGGTCCCCGGTCGCGTGCAGGTTCCGTGGTTACCCGCTTGGACATTGGACTCTCACCCCGCCATGACGACAGATGGGACGGCGCGGCTACCCGCCCCTCCGCCTATGAAACCAGGCGATGGTCGTGATTCAGGCGAGAGTGGTAAATTCCGTCAAATCGCGGGCAGTGTCGCCCAGACGACCTTCCCGTGACCGGCCGGGGCGCTGCCCCACCGCTGGGCCACCGCCCGCACGAGCATCAGCCCTCGGCCGCCCTCGGCCCGCGGGTCGGGTGACCCGATCCGGGCCGGGACCCCGCTGCCGTCCGCCACCGCCAGGTGCAGGTACGGCCGGCGGAGGGTGAGCGTCACCTGCATCGGCGTGCCGGCGTGCCGGACCACGTTGCCGACCAGCTCGCTGAGCACCAGCGACGCCGGGCCGGCGGCCTCCGGCAGGCGCCACCGGGCGCACGCGTCGCCGACCAGTTCCCGCGCCCGCCGGCAGGCCTCCGCGACCGGTTCCAGCCGCTCCCGGAGCCGGGGCACCGCCGCCGCGCTCGCCGCCCGGGCCGCCTCCGCGTAGTCGCGCCGCACGGGCACCACCCGGCAGGCCGTCGACTGCGCCAGCCAGCTGGCCGCCTCGGGCGGCGGGGCGCAGAGCACGAGGGGCACCGCCGGCCACCCGGCGGCCCGGCGGGCGGTGGCGGCGAAGACCGAGAGCGCGAGCCGGTTGCGGACGGTGGTGTCGGCGAGGTCGACCACGAGCGCGTCGGGCTGTCGGGTGAGGCAGCCGTCCAGCACGGTGTGCACCGTACGCATGGTGTCGAGGTCGAGGCCGCCGGAAAGGCGTACGAGGGTCACGGGTGATCCGTCACGGACCTCGCAGGTGATCCGGCTCGGCATGCGCGCCTCGTTTCGCGTCGTCGGGGCCTGCGAACTACCCGGGCGCGCGGAGGGCCAAACCGGCGGTGGCCGGGCAGGCGTTCACCTGCCCGACCACCGGGTCGGAGTGCGTCAACGGCGGCGTCGTGTGGTCAGCACGCCGAGCGCGATCATGCCGATGCCCAGCCCGAGGTGCAGCCAGTTGTCGGCCGTGTTGACCGGGATGAAGTTGGCGGCGCTGTCGTGGTCGATCACCAGGCCGTAGAGCCAGAGCACCAGGTAGATCGCGCCGCCGCCGACCAGGAACGTCCGGGCGCCGGCGACGGACCGGGCCAGCACCAGCCCGGCCACCCCGAAGAGCAGGTGGACGATGTTGTGCAGCACCGAGACCTGGAACAGGCCGAGCAGCCTGGCCTCGGAGTCGTGCCCGGCGAAGCGCAGGTCTGAGTAGTCGCTGGTGACGCCCGGCACGAAGCCGAGCACGCCGACGAGGAGGAAGACCACCGCCACGGCCAGGGCGGCCCGCCGGACGGGTGCCTTGCCGTCGGCCGGGTTGTGCCGGGCTCGGGAGTGCGCCATGGGACCGGTCACCGCCGTCTCCTCACTGTGCGGGAAGTGGGCCCGCTGCGGGAGCGCGGGGCCGTCCGCGCCTTCCCGCTGCTCCTGCCGTCAAACCGCCCCGCGTCGCGCCGGCGGCTCGGGCCGACCCGAGCCGCCGGCGTCAGTCAGGCCGCCCGCAGGGGAGACACGACGGCGGGCTGACGGACCAGCTCGTAGAGGCGTACGTACTGCTCGGCCATCACGGCGGGCGTGAAGCGGACGGCGGCCTCGCGCCGGCACTCGTCCGGGTCGAGGAGGCTGGCGGCCAGCAGCAGGTCGCCCAGCTCCTCCTCGTCGGTGGTGAGCAGCCCGGTGCGGCCGTGCTCGATCAGCTCGGGCAGGCACCCCCGCGCGGTTGCCACCACCGGCGTGCCCAGGGCCAGCGACTCGACCACCGCCGTGCCGCCCGGCTCCTCCCAGCGCAACGGGAACAGCGAGGCGCGGGCGCCGGCCAGCAGGTCGTCGCGTTCCTGCCCGGCGACCGTGCCCACCCAGCGGACCAGGTCGCCGTCGACGTGCGGCGCCACCTCGTCGTAGAAGAACCGGACGTCCGGGTTCTGCCGGGCCTCGTCCCCGGCGGCGGCCAGGTCCTCCGGCCGGTGGTACGGGCCGACGGGACCGGCGAGCACCAGCGGCACCCCCATCCGCCGGGCGAGGCGGGCGCCCACGTCCTGGCCCTTGCCCGGGTTGATCCGGCCCAGGACGATCAGGTAGTCGCCCTTCTCCGCCCGGGGCCGCCGGTCCGCGTCCACGGCGAGCGGGGTGGACAGGTGCACGTGCCCCACCGAGTGCTCCCGCAACGCCCGGGGCGCGCGGGCCAGCTGGGAGGCCGAGACCCCGTTGACCCGGACCCGGTCCCCGCCGTCGAGGTTGCCGTAGAGCGCCGGATGCTTGGCCAGGTCCCAGTGCAGCGTGTGCAGCGCCGGCGGGGCGTCCGGGCCCATCGCGGCGAGCGTGGCCAGGCCGACCGCCTCCACGTGGTCGTGCACCAGGTCGATGTCGTCGCGGGTGTGCAGCGCGCGCACCACACCGTTGAGGTGCGCCTGGGAGATGCCGCAGACCTGGTTGTACGGGCGTTGCAGGGCGTGGAACTGCCCGTCGGGGAAGACCGAGAACCGCTCGTCGACCGGCAGGGTGCTGCTGTCGACCGAGGCGAGCACCACCCGCACGCCGAGGCGGCGCAGCTCCGGCACCAGGGTCGCGATCACGTTCTCGATGCCGCCGTAGCCGGGCGGCGGTACGGACAGCCAGGGACCGGCGTTCATCAGGACGGTGAGGCTCATCGTGCGTGGTTCCTTCCCTCGGCGGGGCGGTGGGCCGTCCGCGGCCGGTCACCTGCGGTCGAACGGGGCCCGGCGCTCATGCGGCCGCGACCCGTCGCCGGGGGATCCGGTGCCGCAGCTCCGCCAGGGGCGGCCGTTCCTCGACGGAGATGTCGCTGACGACGATCTCCCGGTCCAGGTTCGGCAGCGCGTCGGAGCCGCCCCGCCGGAACTGGGTCAGCAGGGCGGCGGGCATCGCGCCCGGTGCCGCCCAGCCCCGCCGCTGCAACCGCGACCAGGCGGTGAGCATGATCTGGGCCGACATCCGGCCCAGGGCGGCGGTGTCCTGGTGGCGGTGCTTGCGCTCGCCCAGGTCCACCTGGGCCAGCGCGTCCAGCCCGACCAGGTCGAGCAGGTCGATCAGCATCGCCGTCTCCACCCCGTAGCCGGAGACGAACGGCACCTGCTCCAGCACCTCCCGGCGGCCGGCGTACTCGCCCGCGAGGGGCTGCACGAAACCCGCCAGCTCGGGCCAGAACAGGTTCAGCATCGGCCGGGCCATCAGCTCCGTCACCCGTCCGCCGCCGTCGGTCTCCACGCTCGCGGCGCCGACCAGCGGGCGGTGGTAGAAGCCCTTCACGAAGTCCACCGACGGGTCGGTCAGCAGCGGGCCGATCAGCCCGGTCACGAAGTGCGGACGGAACTCCCGCAGGTCGGCGTCGACGAACG
The DNA here is from genome assembly GCF_040643815.1 of Micromonospora sp. NPDC047074. Lineage (NCBI taxonomy): Bacteria > Bacillati > Actinomycetota > Actinomycetes > Micromonosporales > Micromonosporaceae > Micromonospora > Micromonospora sp. NPDC047074. The sequence goes on along the minus strand of NZ_JBEYVB010000057.1, from coordinate 20,670 downwards.
CCACCACGTCGCCCCCGGCCGCCGCCAGCCCCGCCCAGAGCGCGTCCCCCTTGCCGGTCAGCCGGGGCAGGCCCCGGGTCATCGCGTCCTGGCTGACCACCTCCGCGCCGGCGGCGCGGGCCACCTGGGCGGTGCGGTCGGTCGACCGGGAGTCGACCACGATCAGCTCGTCCACCAGGGCCACCCGGTCCATCAGGTGCTCCCGGATCGTCGCCACGATCGCGCCGACCGTCGCCTCCTCGTTGCGGGCCGGCAGCACCACGCTGACCCTGTTGTCCCCCTTGGCGCGCATGAGTCGCCGCGCCGGCCAGTCGGCCGCCGACGTGGTGCGGTAGGTGGCCCAGGCCTCCACCACCGGTGAAACCGCCGCTCCCGTATCCCGCACAGGCACCCCCTGATCGTGGCGGAAAAACCCTGGTTGGTTTCCCCGCTACCGCGCTCGCGCTAACCGCAGCATGCCTAACAGCTTGATCACGGAGTCGCTGCGGTCGGGTTCCCCGCCGGTGAACGTTTGGTTGCGCCCGGCCGGGGGGAGTGCACCCGCCGGAAGGCGAAAACGGTGACGGAAGGGCTCTCGATGCGCAGGTGCCGGGTGGGACTGGTTGGGGCCGGCGGGGTGGCGCGACGCCACGCCCGGGTGTTGGGCGGCTTCGCGGACGTGGAGCTGGTAGGGGTCACCGACGTGCTGCCGGAGGCGGCGGCGGAGCTGGCGGGCGCGCACGGCATCCGGACGTTCGGCGACGTCGACGAGCTGCTGGCCGCCGGGCCGGACGCGGTCTACGTCTGCGTGCCGCCGTTCGCGCACGGGCCGGCGGAGGAGGCGGTCGTCGCGGCCGGGGTGCCGATGTTCGTGGAGAAGCCGGTCGCCGTCGACCTGGCGACCGCCGAGCGGATCGCCGACCTGGTCGCCCGGCGCGGGCTGCTCACCGGCGTCGGGCACCACTGGCGGTACCTGCCGGTGGTGCGGCAGGCCCGGGAGCTGCTCGGCGACCGCCCGGTGCGGATGGTCAGCGGCGCGTGGTGGGACAAGGTGCCGCCGGTGGCCTGGTGGTCGCGGCGGGACCGCTCCGGCGGCCCGGTGGTCGAGCAGGCCGCCCACGTGCTGGACCTGATCCGGTCGCTGGTCGGCGAGGTGACCGATGTCACCGCGTACGGTAACGGCACCCCGCCGCCGGTCGACGGCGCCGACATCGACTCGGTGACCACCGCGGCGCTGCGGTTCGCCGACGGCGCGGTCGGCACCCTCACCGCCGCCTGCGTGCTCGGCTGGAAGCAGCGGGCCGGGGTGGAGATCCTCGCCGACGGGCTGGCCCTGTCGCTGGCAGAGGACGGCCTGGTGGTGCGCGACGCCGACGGGGAGCGCCGCTTCGCCGCCGACCCGGACGCCGCGCGGGTGGCCGTGGACCGGGCCTTCGTCGATGCGGTCCGGGGCATCGGCGACGACGTCCGCGTCCCGTACGCCGAGGCCCTCGGCACCCAGCGGCTCGCCGTCGCGATCGCCGACTCCGCCCGCACCGGGCGGACCGTTCGCCCGGACCTGCCCACCGCGCCGCTCGCCACGGGGGTGACGGTCGGTGCGTGACCGGGTGGTGGTGGTCAGCGGCCCCGGGCGGGTGGACCTGGTCGAGCAGGACGCCGCCGAGCTGACCGACGGCACGTTCCGGGTGGAGACCCTGTTCAGCGGCGTGTCGGCGGGCACCGAGCTGAGCTACGTCAAGGGCACCAACCCGTACCTGAACGTCACCTGGAACGCCGGCCTCGGGCTCTTCCAGCCCGGCTCGGCGAGCACTCCCTACCCGGTGACCCGGCTGGGCTACATGCAGGTCGGCCGGGTGGTGGAGAGCCGCACCCCGGCCGTCGCCGTGGGCGCCGTCGGCGCGATGACGTACGGCCACCGCACCGGCTGGGTCGCCGACCCGGTCGCCGAACGGTTCGTGCCGCTGCCGGCGGACCTCGACCCGCTGCTCGGCGTGTACGTCGCGCACATGGGGCCGATCTGCGCCAACGGCGTGCTGCACGCCGCCGCCGACCTGTACGGCGCCGACGTGCGGTCGCTGGGCGACGGGGTGCGGGGCCGCCGGGTGGCGGTCGTCGGCAGCGGGGTGGTGGCCCTGCTCACCGCCCTGTTCGCCAGGCGGCACGGCGCCGCCTCGGTGGTGGTGCTCGACCCGACCCCGCAGCGGCGGGCCGTCGCCGAGGCGCTCGGCCTGGAGACCCTCGACTCCGAGGCCGACGACCCGGCGGTGGTGCTCAAGACCCGCTGGGCGCACGGCCCCGGCGACCGGGGCGCCGACGTGGTGTTCCAGTGTCGGGGGCAGGCCTGGGCGTTGCAGCTCGCGCTGCGCCTGCTGCGCCCCCAGGGCACGGTGGTCGACCTGGCCTTCTACCAGGCCGGCGCGGACGCGGTCCGGTTCGGCGAGGAGTTCCACCACAACGGGTTGTCGCTGCGCTGCGCGCAGATCGGCCGGGTGCCGCGCGGGCTCGCCCCCACCTGGGACCGGGAGCGGCTCTCCGCCGAGACGGTCGACCTGCTGCGCGCGTACGGCGACGTGATCCGCGAGCACCTGGTCTCGGCGGTGGTGCCGTTCGACCAGGCGCCGGCGGTGCTGACCGACCTCGCCCAGCGGCGCCGCCAGGAGCTCCAGGTGGTGCTGACCGGCTGAGTCCGGACCGGTCGGGGGCTCGCGGCGGGGCGCGCGCCGCACGCCCCCGACCGGCCCCGCGAAGACATCCGCGCGGCGGCACGCCGGGCGGGCCGCCAACCGCGGGCCGGGTCGCGTACCGTTGCCGCTCATGGGTGTGTCGCAACGCTTGAAGAGCAGGTTCCGCCGGTTCCTCCAGCGCCCCGGGACGACGGTCGACCTGGGGCCGCTGGAGAAGCTGCTGCCGGCCATCGAGGCACGCGAGGACGAGCTGTCGGCCCTCGACGACGCCGAGCTGACCGAGGCCGCCGGCAAGGCCACGGGCTACGAGGAGATCTGCGCGATCGGCCGCGAGGCCGCCCGCCGCGGCCTCGACCAGCGGCCGTACGACGTGCAGCTGCTCGGCGCCATGGCGCTGCTCTCGGGCAAGGTCGCCGAGATGGCGACCGGTGAGGGCAAGACGCTCACCGCGACCGTCGCGGCGTACGGGCACGTCCGGCTGGGCAACGGCCCGGTGCACGTGCTGACCGTCAACGACTACCTGGCCCGGCGCGACGCCCTCTGGATGGAGCCGGTCTACACCCTGCTCGGCCTGACCGTCGGCTGGGTCAACGAGGCGTCCACCCCGCAGGAGCGGCGCGACGCGTACGCCTGCGACGTCACCTACGTCTCGGTCAGCGAGGCCGGCTTCGACTACCTGCGCGACCAGCTGGTCACCGACGTGGAGGACCGGGTCCAGCCGGAGCTGCGGACCGCGATCGTCGACGAGGCCGACTCGATCCTCATCGACGAGGCGCGGGTGCCGATGGTCCTCGCCGGCGCGGTCGCCGGCGAGCAGGACCCGGTGCACGCCGCCGCCGCGCAGGTGCGTGGCCTGCGCAAGGGCAAGCACTACACGGTGGCCGAGGACGGCCGCAGCGTCGCCTTCACCGCCGCCGGCCTGGCCGCCGTCGAGGCCAAGCTCGGCATCGACCTGTACGACGAGGAGCACGTCGCGCAGCTGTCCGCGGTGAACGTGGCGCTGCACGCGCACGCCCTGCTGCACCGCGACGTCGACTACATCGTCCGGGACAACTCCGTCGAGCTGATCGACGAGATGCGAGGCCGGGTGGCCCAGCGCCGCCGCTGGCCCGACGGGCTCCAGGCGGCCGTGGAGGCCAAGGAGGGGCTGGACGCCACCGCCGAGGGCGAGGTGCTCGGCACGATCGCCGTGCAGGCGTACATCGCGCTCTATCCCAAGTTGTGCGGCATGACGGCGACCGCGGTGCTGGTCGGCGACCAGCTCCGGGAGTTCTTCGGCCTCGAGGTGGCGGTGATCCCGCCGAACACGCCGTGCGTGCGCGAGGACGAGCCCGACCGCATCTACGCCACCCGGGCGGAGAAGGAGGAGGCGCTGATCGACGAGATCAAGCGCAACCACGAGCGCGGGCGGCCGGTGCTGGTCGGCACCCTGGACGTCAAGGAGTCCGAGGGCCTGGCCGCCGGCCTGAACGCCGCCGGGGTCTCCTGCGTGGTGCTCAACGCGAAGAACGACGACGAGGAGGCGGCGATCATCGCCGAGGCCGGCGCGTACGGCGCGGTGACCGTCTCCACCCAGATGGCCGGCCGGGGCGTCGACATCCGGCTCGGCGGCAGCGAGCAGGCCGACCGGGAGCGGGTCGCCGAGCTGGACGGCCTCTACGTCATCGGCAGCGGCCGGCACGACAGCCGGCGCGTCGACGACCAGCTGCGCGGCCGGGCCGGCCGGCAGGGCGACCCGGGCGGGTCGGTCTTCTTCGTCAGCCTGGAGGACGACCTGGTCGTCCGGCACGCCGGCGACGCGGTCCCGGCGTCGCCCCGGATGAACGCCGACGGCCTGGTCACCGACGACCAGGTCGACTACGCCGTCGAGCACGCCCAGCGGGTCGCCGAGGGCGTCAACCACGAGATCCACCGCAACACCTGGCGCTACAGCGTGGTGATCGAGCAGCAGCGCAAGGCCCTGGCGGAGCGCCGGGAGCGGCTGCTGACCAGCGACGTGGCGGCGCTGATGCTGCTGGACAGGATGCCGGAGAAGGCCGGCGAGATGGACGAGGACCTGCTCGCCCGGGTCGCCCGGTCGATCGCCCTCTACCACCTCGACCGGCTCTGGGCCGAGCACCTCGCGGAGCTGTCCGAGGTACGTGAGGGCGTGCACCTGCGCGCGCTGGGCCGGCTCGACCCGCTGGACGAGTTCCACCGGGCGGCGGTGCCGGCGTTCAACAACCTCGTCCCGGAGATCGAGCGGCGGACCCTCGCGACCTTCGAGGAGACGGAGTTCGAGGAGGACTGGGAGCCGGACGAGGCGAAGCTGGTGCGGCCGAGCGCGACCTGGACGTACCTGGTGCACGACAACCCGTTCGGCTCGGAGCTGGACCGGTTGATCGCCTCCGTCGGGCGGCGGCTCAGTTCCGCCTCGCGCTGACGCCGGGCCCCCTCCGCTGCCACGGCACCGGAGGGGGCCCTTTTTGCGCCGTTTCGACCCCGGTTTGCGAGGGTAGTAGGGCGGGTCCGGAAGATTCGGGAGACCAGACGATGGAACATGTGACGGCGCTGGCCGGGCGTGCGGGGGCACGCGCGGGGACGGTGGGGGCTGTGCGGCGGTGAACCTGGAGATGCGGGACCCGGCGGTGGAACGGCTCGGCGTCCTGGAGACCGCGGCCCTGCTGCGCGAGCTGACGGCCGGGCTGATCGCGATCGACGACTTCGACGAGGCGCTGGACGCGCTGGTACGCATCGCCCGCGACGCGGTGGCCGGCGTGAGCTGGTGCGGCTTCACCGCGCTGCGGGCCGGGGAGCCGGCGGGCGTGGCCGCCTCCGACGGGCGGCTGGCGGGCCTGGACGACCTGCGGCACGGCCCCGACTCGCCCGCCATGGACGCGATCCGGCTCCGCGAGATGGTCCTCTCCGACCATCTCGGCCGCGAACCGCGCTGGCCGGCCTGGACGCCGCGGGCGCGGGAGTTGGGCGTGCACGGGGTGATCTCCGCCCCGGTCGACGTCGACGAACAGGTGATCGGGGCGATCAACCTCTACGCCGGCGCCGCCGACCTGCTCACCCCCGGGCACCAGCTCACCGCGATGCTGCTCGCCGAGCACGCGGGGCTGCTCCTCGCCGCGGTACGCGACCGGGCGCGCAAGGCGGCCCAGGCCGGCGAGCTGGATCCCGCGCAGCTCGGCGACGGGGTGATCGGCCAGGCGATCGGCGTGATCATGACGCAGCGCGGCTGCCCGGCCGAGGAGGCGCTCGACGTGCTGCGCAGCGCGGCGTCCTCGCTGGACATCCCCCTGCGGGAGGTGGCCGACCGGCTGGTCAGCACCGTGTCCCGCCCCCGGGACAACTGAGCTTCGAGATGTGAGGAAGGGCCCCTTCCTATCGCCCAGGCGATAGGAAGGGGCCCTTCCTCACACGTGGCGGCTCGGCGGCGACGGCGGTGATCCATTGGCACTTGTCGTTATATTGGGGTCGGCGGTGCCCGCGTGACCGCCGGCCCGGCCGGGCCGCGTGTCGTTTCGGCGTCCCGGCGCCCGGGTAGCACCCTGGACTGCTGAGGCATGCCGACCTGGGGAGGAACCATGCAGAGCCGGCTACGGGTGCAGGGGCACCCCATCCAACCGATGCTGGTGACGTTCCCGTTCGGGCTCTTCGTGAGCGCGACCGTGTTCGACCTGACCGACGTGCTCGGCGGGCCGGCCTTCCTCGGTGAGGTGGGCTACTGGACGGCGGTGGCGGCCCTGTTCGCCGCCGCGCTGGCGGCCGTGGCCGGCATGATCGACCTGTGGGACGTGCCGGGCGACCGGACCCAGCGCACCGCGATCACCTTCAACCTGCTGAACGTGGGGATGGCCGCGCTGTTCCTGGTGACCTGCCTGGTCCGGGCGGAGTCCCCCCAGCGGGGCGCCACGGTCGTGCTGCTGCTCATCGAGCTGGTGGCGCTCGGTGTCGGCGCGGCCGGTGTCCGGCTGGGCGCGCGTCTGGTCCGCCGCTTCGACGCCGGTCGCCGGGCCGAGGCCACCACCTTCGACGCCCTCGCCGACGTCCCCACCACCACCACGGACCTGGCCTCCCCCCGCCCCTGACCGCCCCGCCCCGCCCCGCCCCCGCCCGCCCCCGCCCCTCCTCGCCGATCTTGCACTTGCTGCCCCGACAAAGGCCGCACTCCGCCGAAATCGAGGGCCACAACTGCAAGATCGCCGAGGCGGGCGGCGGTGGCGGGCGGCGGGTGGCGGGTGGGGAGGGGGCAGGGGTTAGTGGGGGGTGTGGGTGTGGTGGGTGGTCAGGAGGTCGGTACCGAAGTCGCCGGTCGGGCGGCGTAGCACGGTGTGCGCGTGGTTGCCGTCGGCGGAGGTGTTGTCGTACTCGATCAGCAGGTCGTCGCCCTGGATCCGGTAGTAGTGGCGCTGGCCGGGCGCGGTCGGGCCGGCCCAGGCGAAGTGCAACGGCCCGGCGTCCAGCCGGCGTGCCTCCCTGGTCGCCAGCTCGGGCGGGAGCCGGTCCAGGTAGACCGCGACGAGCTGGTCCAGCAGGGCCCGTCCCGAGGCGCCGAGCCGCTCGGCGGGCACCCCGAGCGGCTCCAGCGGCCCGTCGACCCGGGGGCGGGTGGCGCTGACGATGTCGCCGGGCGCCTCGTCGGCGATGATCGCCGCGGCCCGGCCGGCGGGGCCCAGCGCGTCGAGCAGGGCGTGGCCCAGGTCCTCCTCCACCCCGAGAGGCCGGGAGACGGGGTGACCGGCGTGCCGGACGGTGGCCGGGTTGGCGCCGAAGAAGATGGGCGCGGGGGACACCTGGTCGGCCACGACGGTCATGGTCACCGAGAGGTGGTGTCCCTCCAGGCGCCACGACCAGGCCTCGTCACGGGCCGGGTCGCCGAAGACGGCCACCCAGTAGTCGCCGCTGTGCCGCCCCCGACGCCAGCCCTCCGCCCGGTCCAGCACCTCCTCCAACGCCACGATCGCCATCGCCTGCGCGTACGCCGGTGGGCTCAGCGCGGTGGCCAGCAGCCGGTGCGCGGCCTTGCGCCCGGAGCGGTCGAGGTCGGCCAGGCAGGCCCCGGGGCGGGGCCGGGGCCGGTACTCCAGCCAGCGCCGGGCCGACTCGTCGTCGAACCGGTGGGCGGCGCGGGCCCGGGCGGGTTCGTCCAGCGCGGTCAGCAACGCCGTTGCGGCGGTGCGCATCTGTTCGGGTAGGGCGTCCTCCACCGCACCTGTATATCCGGTCGGGCGCCGGGCGCGCCGGACGTCGCTGTCAGCGGCTTGGCGCCGTCAGCAGCGCGACCATCTCGGACAGGTCGAAGAAGGACGCGGTGTCCACCGCCGAGGGGCTGCCCTGGTGCGGGTCGGCCCCGGCGGCGAGCAGCGCCCGGACCGCCTCGGTGCTGCTGCGGAAGGCCGCGGCGGCCAGCGCCGTCTGCCCCCGGTCGTTGGTCCGGGAGTGGTCGGCGCCGCGGGCGAGCAGCGCGGCGACGGTCTCCGGGTGGGCGTGGTACGCCGCCAGGATCAGCAGCGTGTCGCCCTTGTCGTTGGTCAGGTCGACCGGGAGCCCCGCGTCGACGTAGTCGGCCAGTTCGTCGGTGGCGCCGTCGCGTGCCAGGTCGAACATCCGGTGCGCGAACGCCAGCGTCTCGGCGTCGAGTTCCTCACTCACCGGTCCAGGTTAGTCGGGGGGCCGACTGGTAGGTTGCTCGGCCGGCGTGCTGGGGAGGATCGATGGACGACAGGGTGTACGTGGGCAACGCGGGCGTCGACGGGGCGACGAACGCCGGCTGGCTGCTCGGCCACTTCATGCCGGTGGGCGACGCCCGGCACAGCGGCGACGTCGAGGTGAAGTGGGGGGTGCATCCGGCCGGGGAGGCGCGTTCCCGGTGGGCCACCGGGGAGCGGCGGACCGCCCTGCTGGTGCTGGTCAGTGGCCGGTTCCGGGTCGAGTTGCCGGACCGGTCGGTGGTGCTCGGCGAGCCCGGCGACTACGTGGTGTGGGGGCGGGGCGTGGACCACTCGTGGTACGCCGAGCGCGAGTCGGTCGTGCTGACCGTGCGCTGGCCGTCGGTTCCCGGCTACCGGGTGGGGCCGCCGGTCCGCCGCTGACCGCGTACGGCGCGGGGGTCGACAGAGGACAGCGTGTCCCAGATCTCGGGAATACCTACTAAACCAATAGGGTTTGCCGTCTATGCTGGCGTCGACACACCGCCGAACCGCGAGGACCGCCATGCTCAACCGACGCCCGCCCGACCTGCTCGCCGTCGCCCGGCGCTGGGCCGCCGACCCGGCCGGCTGGCCGGTGCCGCTGCGCTTCGACCCGACCTCCCGGTGGTACGCGCGGCTCGCCAGTGGCCCCGACCACGAGGTGTGGGCGCTGAGCTGGTTGCCCGGCCAGGGCACCGACCTGCACGACCACGGCGGTTCCGGTGGCGCGTTCCTGGTCGCGTCCGGTGTGCTGACCGAGGAGACGGTCAGCGGGGGAGCGCTCCGCCCGCACCCGCTGACCGCCGGCTCCGGCCGTCGCTTCGGCCCCCGGCACGTGCACCAGGTGGCCAACCTCGGCGACGAGCCGGCGGTGAGCGTCCACGTCTACCGCCCCGCCCTGCGCCGGATGACCAGCTACCGCCTCGTCGACGGCCGGCTGCGCGTCGCCGAGGTGGCCGAGGCCGGGGTCGCCTGGTGAGCCGCCGCCCCACGTGAACCATCAGCAACCAGTGGAAGGAACGACCATGCCGCAGACCGACGACGCGCACGCATGTCCGGCTCCGGTGGCGCCGCCGGGTTCCCGGGGCATCGACGAGATCCTGGCCGCCGCCCGGGTCCGGTTGCACCGGCTGGATCCCGAGCAGGCGCACCTGGCGTACCGTGGCGGCGCCCTGCTCGTCGACATCCGCCCGGCCGCCCAGCGGGCCGCCCACGGCACCGTGCCCGGCTCGCTGGTGATCGAGCGCAACGTGCTGGAGTGGCGGTTCGATCCCCGCTGCGCGGCGCGGTTGCCCCAGGCGGTCGACTACGACCTGCAGGTGATGATCATCTGTCAGGAGGGCTACACGTCCTCGTTGGCCGCCGCCGCCCTCCAGGACGTCGGTCTGCACCGCGCCACCGACGTCGTCGGCGGCTTCGTCGCCTGGCGGCTCGCCGGCCTGCCCGTGCTCGGTCCCCACCCGCCACAGCGTCCGTCCACCCTCGCGCCCCCGGTGACCGCCGGTCGGGCGCCGTCCTGACCGCCACGCCCCACCGGGCGTGGCGGCATCGCCGCCCAGGAGGCTCCATGTCCGTCGTCGCCATCCCCACCCGAACCCACCCGGCCGGCCGCCCCGAGCGGATCGGGCCGCCCCGGCAGCGGCCCACGCCGTCCGTCACCATCACCCTCGACCTCGCCCCGGGGCCGATGAGCCCCCGCCTGGCCAGGCTGCTGGAGCTGATTGGCGAACTGGCCGAGTCGGGGGAGGGGCGGCTGCGCCCCGGCGTCGACGAGGACCGGCCGCCGGCCCCCCGCGCGGTGCCGACCGCCACCGACCCCGACGTGATCCGGATCGTCACCGCGTCCCGGGTCGTCCAGCGCGGCGCCCGCGTGATCCCGCTGACCCGCATCGAGTACGACCTGCTGCTGTTCCTGGCGGAGCAGCCGCGTCGGGTCTTCACCCGGCTGCAACTGCTGAGCCGGGTCTGGGGCTACGAGCACGCGGTGGCGCGCACCGTCGACGTGCACGTCCGCCGCCTGCGCGCCAAGCTCGTGGACATGCCGGTGGTGACCACGGTCTACGGCGTCGGCTACCGCCTCGCCGACGAGGCCCGCATCGAGATCGACCGGAGCCGCTGACCCCCGGCCGCCGGCATTCGTCGACGCGGCGCACCCGGCGACCCGGGTGCGCCGCGCCGTCGTGTGCGAGGGTCCCGCTCCCGGTACGCCGCGCGCCGCCCACGGTCGGCCCCTCGCCGCCGCCGTGGGCGACGTGATTCACCGTTCCTCCGCCCGGTGCTGCCGCCGGACGTCACCAGGTGAACGGGTGGGCACCCCCGTATCGGGTCGGCTCCGCGACTCTGCTGTAATCATCAGGCTTCGTACGCAGAGCGAGCATCCGGCTCCGATGCGTTCGTCAATTGTCACATTCATGCAACGCAGTCGCCCCTTGACCCTCGCGTGGGCGCCGGGAAACATCGATGAAGCGGCGTCCCGGGCCGTGGGGAATACCCGGACCAGCCAAGGAGGACCATGTCGGTCAGCCCCGCCTCGTCGCGCGCCGGATGGCATACGTCCCAGCCCGCTGTTCCCGGTCGACCCCCCGGCGGCCAGCGCCGCCCCGTCAACACCGCCGCGCCGATGCTCACGGTGACCCTGAACATCCCGCTGGCATCCGAGGAGTCGCTGACCGCGCCCGCCCGGCGGCTGCTGGAGGCCGCCCGGGAGATGCTGGAACGCGGCGAGGGCACCATCACCGCCGCCGTCGTCGAGCGCCGGCCCGACCCGGTGCCGGCCGGCCGCTCGCCGTCCCGCCCGGCCGCCACCATCCCGGTCCTGCACATCCTCGCGTCGTCCCGGTCGGTGCTGCGCGACGGCGAGCCGTTGCCCCTGACCCGGCTGGAGTTCGACCTGATGCTGCACCTGGTCGCCCACCCCCGCCGCGTGTTCACCCGCCTGCAGCTGCTCAACGCCGTCTGGGGCTACGAGCACGCCGGCGTGCGCACCGTGGACGTCCACGTCCGCCGGCTGCGCGGCAAGGTCGGCGTGGACGTCCCGCTGGTCACGACCGTCTACGGCGTCGGCTACCGGCTCGCCGACGACGCCCGCGTCACCATCGACCGCAACGGCTGACGCCGGGCCCGTAACGCATCATCGCCGCGCGCCCTGGCCCGGGCGGTCGTGGCACCGTCCCGATGTCGGCAGTGCCGAGCGCCCGCGCCGACGCGGACCGCGCCGCCGCCGAGGCGGCCCGGACCCGGTGGCCGGCGGCGGGAGCAGAGCCCCGCGGGGCACCATGGTCTGATGCGGATCCGTCCCATCTCCCCGGACCGGCTCGTCGCCGAGCTGACCGAGCGTCTCGCCGGCACCGAGCCCGCCGGCCGCCCCCGGGTGGCCGTCGACGGTGCCCCGGCGGCCGACCCGGACGCGTTGGCCGCCGCGCTGGTCGACCCGCTGCGCGCGCTCGGCCGGCCCGTGCTGCACGTACGCGCCGCCGACTTCCTCCGCCCCGCCTCGGTGCGCCTCGAACACGGCCGGACCAACCCCGACGCGTACTACGAGGGCTGGGTCGACGAGCCCGGATTGCGCCGGGAGGTGCTCGACCCGGCCGGGCCCGGGGGCACCGGGCGGGTGCTGCCCTCGCTGTGGGACGCCCGCGCCGACCGGGCCAGCCGCGCCGCGTACGTCGAACTGCCGCCCGGCGGCGTCCTGCTGGTCAGCGGGGCGCTGCTCCTCGGCGGCGGCCTGCCCTTCGACCTCGCCGTCCACCTCGTGCTCTCCCCGGCGGCCCTGGCCCGGCGCACCGACCCGGAGCTGCGCTGGACGCTGCCGGCGTTCGCCCGGTACGCCGACGAGGTCGCCCCGGCCTCGTTCGCCGACGTCGTGGTCCGTTTCGACGACCCCCGTCACCCGGCGCTGGTGGAGTCACCGGTGTCGCACTGACCCCGGCACGCCCGAAAAGTCGCCGGTTTGGCCGCTCCCGTGACGGGGTAATCGCCCGGCTCACAGAGCACGGGTGCTCCACCCGCGCACAGACCACCACGGCCCGGGCGCCACGCACCCGGCGTACCACCAGCCAGAAAGGCAGGCAGCGATGCTCGTCCACGACACGGTCGGTACGGGCCGATCCCAGGCGGAGATCGACCAGATCCGGCGCTCCCTGCAGGCCCGCTACGACGAGCTGTCCGCGGAGTACGAGCAGGCGGTGCTGCAGTCCCAGGTGCTGCGGCTGGTGGAGGTCGGTGACACCGCCGGCGACGACCAGGCCGACAGCGGCACCAAGACGGCGGAGCGCGACACCGCACAGTCCCTGCTGCGGACCATCCTCGACCGCCGCACCCAGTACGAGCACGCCCTCACCCGGCTGGAGGAGGGCACCTACGGCTTCTGCGAGGGCTGCACCGCGGCGATTCCCGTCGAGCGGCTGGAGATCTTCCCGTCCGCCACCACCTGCGTGCAGTGCAAGCAGAACCGGGAGCGCCGGGCGGCCTGAGCCGTGCCCGCGGACGGCGGTCGGTCCGGGACGCGGTGAGATCCGGCCATGGGTGAGATCAAGGTCGGCACCGCCTCCTGGACCGACCAGACGCTGCTCGACTCCGGCTGGTATCCGCCGACCGCCGACACCCCGGAGAAGCGGCTGGTGCACTACGCCCGCCAGTTCCCGCTGGTCGAGGTCGACGCCACCTACTACTCACCGCCCGCCGAGCGGACGGCGCGGCTGTGGGCCGAGCGCACCCCGGCCGGCTTCACGTTCAACGTCAAGGCGTTCAGCATGCTCACCGGGCACCCGACCCGGCCCACCGCGCTCTACAAGGACCTCCGGCCGGACACGGAGAAGAAGAACCTCTATCCGGACGACCTGCCGCCGCAGGCGTACGAGGAGGTCTGGACGCGCTTCCTCGCCGCGCTGGACCCGCTGGTCGAGGCGGGCAAGTTCGGCGCGCTGCTGTTCCAGTTCCCGCCGTGGTTCACCATCCGGCGGGACAACAAGCAGTATCTGCTGGAGGTGGCGAAGCGGTGTGCCCCGCTGCGCCCGGTCTACGAGTTCCGGCACGCGTCCTGGTTCGACGGCGCCAACGCCGACGAGACACTCACCTTCCTGCGCGAGCACCGGCTCGCGTACGTCTGCGTGGACATGCCCCAGGGGCACCGCTCGTCGCTGCCCCCGGTGCTGGCCGCCACCGCGGACCTCGCGGTGGTGCGCTTCCACGGGCACAGCTACAAGTGGACCAGCCGCGACATCCACGAGAAGTTCGGCTACCGCTACTCCGACCGGGAGCTGCGCGACTGGGCGCCGAAGCTGCGGGAACTGGCCGACTCCACCGGGCAGACCCACGTGCTCATGAACAACTGTTACCGCGACTTCGCGCAGACCAACGCCGCGACCCTCGCCGGCCTGCTCGACGCCGGCTGAGCCGTTCATCCCGTCCGGGTGAGGGCCGCTCACCCCCGTGCCGCGCAGCATGGGCAATGTGTGCGGTCACCGTGGCCGCGGCAGGCGACCCCACGGAGGTGGCGGGAGATGACGGTTCGGGTGGTACCGGATCGGCGACGCGGCGCCGTGTTGCACGTCGTCGGGTCGTCGGGCGAGGCCCGGGGCGAGCCGCGCCCCGGCCGGGTCAGGCCGACCCGGCAGCCGCGCGGCCCGGCGGGGCCGCCGCGACGTGACGACGACCGACGGTGGGAGACCGACGTACGGGGGTGGACAGATGGCTGAGCAGTTGCATTCGGCGTTCGAGTCCTCGATGGACAAGACCAACCTGATCCTCAAGGACATCGAGCAGGCCTACGGCTGGCCCAAGGAGCAACGCAACCAGTCCTACTGCGCGTTGCGCACCGTGCTGCACCTGCTGCGTGACCGGATGCCGGTGCAGGAGAGCGTGGAGTTCGCCGCGCAGTTGCCGGTGCTGGTGCGCGGGATCTACTTCGACGGCTGGCAGCCCGCCGACGTGCCGATCAAGCTCAACCGGGACGACTTCCTGCTGGAGGTCCGGCAGGGCTTCCCGTACGACGTCGAGGGCGGCCCGGAGCGCGTGGTGCAGGTGGTGCTGGACACCCTGCGCCGGCACGTGACCCAGGGCGAATGGGAGGACGTGAAGGCCACGATGCCCCGGGATCTGGCCACGATCATTCCCTGACGACACGCCCGCCCGCGACGGCCCGCCCCACCGCACGGTGGGGCGGGCCGCACGCGTACCCCGAGGTCGCCGACCCGCCCTGACCCGGTTCCGCGCGGCACGGCGAACCGCCGGTGCGGACCGGAAAGGACGTCTACGGTGGGGTTAGAGAAGATCGTGCGTGGGGTACCACCCGCTGCACGACGGACCCCGGCGCACGGCGGGGCGGCACATCCCTAGGGAGCACCGATGGCACTCAACGACGACGACATGCAGACCACCAGCGGTGGCGGCCTCGAGGGCCCGGCCGACGGCGGCGCGACCCCGGGCCAGCAGGACGGCGGCGCCGACGGTGGAGCCGACCGCGGTGCCGAGCGTGGCGCCGACAAGGGCGCCGACAAGGGCGCGGAGGGCCCCGCCGACGGGGGCGCGACCCCCGGCAAGCAGGACGGCGGCGCCGACGGCGGCGCGGAGGGCCCCGCCGACGGCGGCGCGACCCCCGGCAAGCAGGACGGCGGCGCCGACGGCAGCGCCGCCTGACGGATCGCCGTGACTCACATCGACCCGCCGGGCGGCCACGGCCGTCCGGCGGCTCCGTCCGCGGCCGCCGCCGCGCTGGCCCGCTGCGTGTCGGTCGAGCCGGCGAAGTTCGCCGCCGCCCACTGGGGACGTACGCCGCTGCTCTCCCGCGCCGACGAACTGCCTGACGCGCACGGCTTCACCGACCTGCTCAGCCCCGCCGACGCCGACGAGCTGCTCAGCCGACGCGGCCTGCGCAGCCCGTTCCTGCGCGTGGCCCAGGACGGCGAGCTGGTCCCGGCGGCCCGCTTCACCGGCGGCGGCGGCGCCGGCGCCGAGATCGGCGACCAGGTCCTCGACGAGCGGGTCCTGGAGCTGTACGCGGGCGGAGCCACCCTGGTGCTGCAGGGACTGCACCGCACCTGGCCCGCCCTGATCGACTTCGCCCGCGACCTCGGCACGGCGGTCGGGCAGCCGTTGCAGGTCAACGCCTACCTGACCCCCGCCGGCAACCAGGGGTTCGCCACCCACTACGACACCCACGACGTCTTCGTCCTCCAGGTCGACGGCCGCAAGCACTGGCGGATCCACCCGCCGGTGCTGCCCGACCCGCTGGAGAAGCAGCCCTGGGGCGGCCGGGCCGACGAGGTGTCGGCCACCGCGGAGGGACCCGCCGCGCTGGACGTGGTCCTCGCCCCCGGCGACGCGCTCTACCTGCCCCGCGGCTGGCTGCACAGCGCGCAGGCGCAGGAGTCCAGCTCGCTGCACCTGACGGTCGGCGTGCGGGCACTGACCCGCTACGCGATGGTCGAGGAGTTGCTCGCCCTCGCCGCCGAGGACCAGCGGCTGCGCGCCACGCTGCCGTTCGGCACCGACGTGGCCGACCCGGACGCGATCGAGCCGGAGCTGACCGAGACCGTGGAGGCGCTGCGCGACTGGCTGCTCCGGGCCGATCCGGCGGCGGTCGCCGCCCGGCTGCGGCAGCGCGCCTGGCCGGCCGCCCGGCCGGCGCCGATCCGACCCCTGGCGCAGGCCGCCGCACTGGCGGCGCTGGACGTCGACACCCGGCTCGCCCCGCGTCCCGGCCTGCGCTGGCGGCTCACCACGCAGGCGGAGCGGGCCGCGCTGGTGCTGTTCGACCGCACCGTCACCCTGCCCGCGTCGTGCGCGCCGGCCGTGCGCGCCCTGCTCGCCGCCGACTCCACCCGGGTGGGCGACCTGCCGGGCCTGGACGACGACGCCGACCGGCTCACCCTGGCCCGTCGCCTGCTGCGCGAGGCGGTGCTGGTCCCGGCCTGAGCGGTGGTGTAAGGAAGGGCCCCTTCCTATCGCCCAGGCGATAGGAAGGGGCCCTTCCTTACACGCTCAGCGGTTGGCGACCAGCAGCGCGACGGTGGTCACCAGCCCGGCGACGAGCACCACGGCCAGCGGCCGGGGGCCGAGCACCGCGTGCCGGCGGTCGGCCAGCAGCTTCGCCGGCACCAGACCGACCAGCGGGCCCAGCAGCGTCACCACCAGGGCCAGCACCGGCAACCCGACGCCGAGGTCGCCGCCGTACCGGTCGCCCGCCGCCCGGGCCGCCCCGCCGAGGGCGTACGCGAGCACCGCGCCGGCCACCCCGCACAACGCCAACAGCGGGTTGACCGAGCCCGGCAGGTCACCGGGCTGGCGGGTGCGGTTGAGCAGGTCCCGTACCCCGGCCAGCAGCGGCGCCGGGTCGCCCGTCGCGCCCGACACCGGCGCCGGGGGCCCGCCCGCCCGGCGGCCCGTCCCGCCGAGGCGGCTCCGCAGCAGCTGCCACAGGTCGGCGACCTCGGCGTCCACCCGTTCCTGCTCCTCCCGGGCGTCCACCAGTTCCCGCTCGGCGCCGCGGAGCGCGGTCTCCGCCTCGGCGACGGCCCGGTCGGCGGCGGCGCACTGCTGGGCGTGCCAGGTGTGCGCCTCGGCCCGCTGGGCGCGCACCAGCGCGCTCAGCTCGGCCAGCCGACGGATCTGGGCCGCGTACGACTCACTGGTCACCGGTTCGTTCATCGCGCCGGCCCGTAGGGGATGATCACCTGGCCGGTGCGGTGCACCGCCCGGTCGAAGAACAGCCCCCGCCAGGGGCGGGGATACCAGTCCGGGCCGCCGGTGCCCGGATACAGCGACGAGCCCAGCTCACCGCCGTGGGCGTCCAACGCCACCCAGGCGCCGATCTGGTCGGTCCGGGCGGCCGGCCCGCCCAGGTCGGCGCGCATCCGGGCCACGCCCCGCCACCAGGCCAGCACGTGGGTGCGCCGCTCCGGCCCGTCGTGCAGGATCCGGCGCAGCTCCTCCAGCCCCGTGCGCCGGCCGATCCGCGCCGCCAGCGCACCGGCCGCCGCGTCCACGGCGAACAGCAGCAGGTAGTGCGGGGTGCCCGGCGAGGCGAGCGTCTCGGCGGTCTCCGCCATCAGCTCGCCGACGGTCTCCTCGTCGTACCAGGCGGCGTCGTCGGCGAGGTCCTCGTAGAGCGACCGGGCGGCGGGGTCGGCGTCCGGGTCCAGGCAGGCGATGGAGAACCGGGCCGTACCGGGGCGGTGCTGCCGGGCCAGCGAGCGGGCCGCCGCGTCCAGCACCGCGCACGCCTCGTCGACCCGGGTGCCGAGCACCGCCAGGTTGCGGCCGGGGGCCCGGGGCAGCCGCAGCGCCGCCGAGCGGGCCTGCACGTCGATGATCTCGCCGAGCAGCGCGACCGGCGTACGGGGGTGACCCGTCTCCGGGGCGGTGAGCGCCCGGAAGTCCGGTGCCTCGGCGAGCCGGGGGATCGCGTCGCCGTCGAAGAGCCGGGCCGGGGCGGCGTCCTGCGGGCGCATCCGCCACAGCCGGTGCTGCAGCTCGCTCCACGTCTCCCAGTCGCTGGCCGACGGGATCCGGGCGACCTGGTTGCCCTCCGCCATGCCCGACTCGGCGTTGACCACCGCGTGGTGGCGCGGCAGCGACTGGGCGGCGTCGTTGCGTTCGGCGAGGATCCGCAACGCCTTGGGCAGCGCGATCCGCAGCGTGAACTGCGCGACCAGGGCCGGCCGCCCCCACAGCGCCTCGATGCCGCGCACGTCCTGCGAGGCGAGCACCAGGTGGATGCCCTGGGACCGGCCGCGGCGGGCCAGGTCCTCCAGCAGGTCGGCGGCCTCCCGGGCGACCACGTCCCGCCCGGCCAGCAGCATCTGGAACTCGTCGACCACCGCGACGATCCGCGGCCAGTGCCCGGTCGGGTCGACGGCGCGCAGCTCGGCGAGCTTGGTGACCTCGTGCTTCTTCGCGGCGTCGGCCCGCCGGCGCAGCTCCTCGGCGAGGAAGCGCAGCAGGGCCAGGCCGAACTCCCGGTCGGTGTTGACGTTGATCCCGACCAGCCGCATGTGCGGCAGCCAGCTCGGGTCCCGCCGGCCCTGGGCGAACCGGGCGAAGGACACCCCCTCCTTGAAGTCGAGCAGGTAGAACTCCAGTTCGCTGGGGGAGTAGCGGGCAGCCAGCGCGCCGATCCACGCGAAGATCAGATTCGTCTTGCCGGTGCCGGACGGGCCGCCGATCAGGGCGTGCGGCGGGTAGTCGCCCAGGGTGAGCAGCACCGGGCGGCCGTGCGGGCCCTCGCCGATCGGGGCGGTCAGCCCGGTCGCCGAATCCTCCCGCCACATCTGCTCCACGGGCGGCAGCAGGTCGGTGAACGGAGTGGGGGCGGGACCGGCGTTGACCCGTGCCGCCACCTCCCGGCAGGTCCGGGTGACCAGGGCCGCCGGCGGCGGCGGGTCGAGACGTACGGGCAGGCCGGTCGGCCCGCCGATCCGGGCACCGTCGGTGTGCGCACCGACCCGGGTCACGGTGGGATCGTCCGGCAGCGGTACGCCCCGCACCACCAGGTGCACGCCGCAGGCCGCCCCGGTGCGGACCACCCGGTCGAGCTGCCCGCGCTCGTGCCGGGACAGCTCGTCGCCACCCAGCAGCACCGCCACCCGCCACGGCTCGGGCCGCCGGCCCGTCGCGGCGGCCAGTTCGCGCAGCGAGCCGTGCTCACCGGCCAGCACGGTCTCGTTGATCCGGCGGATCTGTTCCACCAGGTCGTCGAGCAGCCGGGCGAGCCCGCCCGGGCCGACGAAGGTGAGCAACCCGGCGGTGCCGAGCGGGGCGAAGCCGGCCAGCCCGCCGCCCAGGTGCTCCGGGTCGTAGCCGATCAGCCGGACGGCCCCCGGGTCGGTCCGCCCGACGCCGCGCAGCAGCAGCGCCGACACGACGGCCTCGGCGCCCTCGCGGTCGTCCCCGGTCAGCTCGACGTGGCCGGCGTCGAGCAGCGGCACCAGCGCCGGCACCGGCTCGGCGCCCGGGATGCGTACGGTGCCGACCCGCAGCGCGCCCGGCTGCTCCGCCCTGCGGGCGGGGGTGGGACGCCACCCTGCCCACTCCGCGGAGGCGGCCCCCGGGGCCTCCCGCTGCGCCGCGTCCGCCGCGCGGCGGGCCAGCTCCGCGATCCGCGCGGCGTGCCGGTCGTCGATCTCGGCCAGCCGGCGGTCACGCTGCGCGCCGACCCGCTCCGGCACGACCGCCGCGGCCCGGCGGACCCGCGCCAGCCGGTCCCGGGCCGTGGTCAGCTCCGACTGTGCCGCGGACAGGCGGGTCCGGCTCGCGCCGAGCGCCTCGCCGAGCATGCCCCGCACCCGGGTGACCAGCTGCGTCCGCCGGTCAGCCATCGACGCCCCGTCCGCGCGGGTCCGCGCCGCCCGGCGCCGCCCGGCCAGCCGGCGGGCTCGACCAGACGCGCCCGGTCGATCCGCCCGGCCGGCTGCCCGCCGCCCCGCCCCGGGCCGCCCTGTCCCGGGCGGCCTCGCCCCGTGCCGGCTCGTCCCGGGCGGCCCTGTCCCTGGTGGTCTCGTCCCGCGTGGTGCCGCCCCGTGCCGGCTGGTCCCGTGCGGCCGTGCGCCCTGCCGCCTCGTCCCGCGACGCGTCCTCGTGCGCCCGCTCCGCCCGCCGCCGTGCCGCGTCGGCGTCGTCGTACGCCTTTCCCGCCCGCTCCCGGGCCGCCGCGACCCGCTCCCGCGCGGCGGCCACCCGGTCCTTCGCGGCGGCGGCGCGACGCTGCCACGCGGCGTCGTCGGCCCGGTCGCGGTCGGTCTTCGCCTGCCGGTCCCGCTCGTCGGCGGCCTGCCGCTCCCCGGCCCCCTCGGGGCGCCGGTCCCGCTCGTCGTCGGTCGGCAGGTCCCGGCCGAGCCGGGCCAGCAGCACCCCGGTGAGCACCCCCGCGGTGACCGCCGGGTCGGCGGCGTGCGGCTGCTCCGCGTCACCCCGGCGCGGCGGCGGCATCCGGCAGATCCGGGTCAGCAGGGTGTCCAGCACGGGCGGGGGCAGGCCGGGCAGCAGGTCCCGGACCCGGTCGTCCAGCTCGCGGTGCAACCGTCCCAGGTCGTCGGCGCGCGGCGGGTGCCCGAGCAGCTCCCCGGCCAGGTCGCGCAGCAACGGTGGGGCCACCGCCGCCATCCCGAGGCCGACGTCGGCGTGCGCGCGGCGCAGCTCGGTGTGCAGCCGGGCCCGGTCGCCGGCACGCACCCCGCCGACCACCCGGCGCAGCAGCTCCCGGGAGTCGTCGACCTGTTCGTCCGGCCCGTCCGGCGGACCCTCCCGGCCGCCGGTCAACTCGGCGACCCGCACCGACCACCAGCGGCGCGGCGTCGCCTCGGCGGCCGGCTCGGGCGCCGCGCCGCCCGGGG
>NZ_JBEYVB010000056.1:0-29839 GCF_040643815.1 Micromonospora sp. NPDC047074 | reverse complement strand
GGGTTTTTCCGGGCCCCCCCGGGGGGGGAACACAACCCCCCCCCCCCCCCGCGGCCCCCCGAAACGCCGGGGGGCCCCCGCGTCGGCCCCCGGCCGGCCCCCACGTCGAGGTGTCGCGAGGTCAGCGACGGCTCTCGCCGCTGCCGATCTCCTCCCGTTCCGGCTTGGGCTCGACCGGCGGGTGGCCCGGGGAGACCGGAGCCTCGGCCGGCCTCTCGATCGGGTAGAAGAAGCCCCGGATGGCCGGGCCGAGGGCACCGAGCCGGTTCATCTTCTTCGGTACGACCCAGCCGGCGTAGTCCAGCGCGCCGTGGCCGTCGTGCCCGTCGACCGGCGCGAGGGGCTGGTGCACCTCTTCGAACCGGCCGTCGGGCAGGCGCCGGATGATGCCCGTCTCGACACCGTGGGCGAGGACCTCCCGGTCGTGCTGCTGGAGGCCCAGGCAGATCCGGTAGGTGACGTAGTACGCCAACGGGGGCAGGACGAGCAGACCGATCCGGCCGGCCCAGGTCATCGCGTTCAGGCTGATCTGGAACTTGTCGGCGATGACGTCGTTCGCGCCCGAGATGGTCAGCACGACGTAGAACGCGAGGGCCATGGCGCCCACCGCGGTCCGGGCCGGCACGTCCCGGGGCCGCTGGAGCAGGTTGTGGCTGCGGGTGTCCTTGAGGCGCCGGGCCTCGATGAACG
Organism: Micromonospora sp. NPDC047074; assembly: GCF_040643815.1. Lineage (NCBI taxonomy): Bacteria > Bacillati > Actinomycetota > Actinomycetes > Micromonosporales > Micromonosporaceae > Micromonospora > Micromonospora sp. NPDC047074. Next base: position 29,149 of record NZ_JBEYVB010000056.1, on the reverse strand, counting down.
GATAGAGCACCGACAACCCCACCAGGATTCCCGGCAGCACCACCGTCGGCCAGAACAGCGGCGGGATCACGTACCCGTCGCCGATCGGTATGTTGATCTCCCAGGCCGGCATCAGACGGGTCGAGCCGTCCAGGAACATGACGTACCAGTCGGGCTGGCTGGCGGCCGAGACCACCCACGCCTCGTACGGGCCGAACAGCCAGATCGGGTTGATCTGGAACAGGCCGCCCATCAGCGCGATCACGCCGAAGACGACCATGAAGAAGCCGCCCTGCTTGATCGCGTAGCGGGGGAACATCCGCTCGCCGACCACGTTGCCGTTGGTCCGGCCGGGGCCCGGCCACTGGGTGTGCTTCTGCTTGAAGACCAGGCCCAGGTGGGCGCCGATCAGCGCGAGCAGCAGGCCAGGGATGAGCAGCACGTGGGCGATGTAGAACCGGCTGATGATGATCGTGCCCGGGAACTCCCCGCCGAAGATCGACGAGGTGACCCAGGAGCCGACCACCGGGATGGACAGCATGATCGCCGAGGCGATCCGCAGGCCGGTGCCGGAGAGGCCGTCGTCCGGCAGCGAGTAGCCGGTGAAGCCGGCGAGGAAGCCGACCCAGAACAGCAGCGAGCCGATGATCCAGTTGGTCTCGCGCGGCTTGCGGAACGCGCCGGTGAAGAAGACCCGGAGCATGTGCACCACGATGGCCGCCATGAACAGCAGCGCCGACCAGTGGTGCATCTGCCGCATGATCAGGCCGCCGCGGACGTCGAACGAGATGTCCAGGCTGGAGGCGTACGCGGCCGACATCGGCGTGCCCCGCAGCGGGGCGTAGCTGCCGTTGTAGACCACCTCGGTCATCGCCGGCTCGAAGAAGAAGGTCAGGAAGACCCCGGTCAGCAGCAGGACGATGAACGAGAAGAGCGCGATCTCGCCGAGCAGGAAGGACCAGTGGTCCGGGAAGACCTTGTTCAGCAGCCGGCGCAGCGGGGTGGCCACCTGGAAGCGGTCGTCCACTCCCCGGGCGGCGTTGCCCGGCACTGCTGCCATCTCAAACTTGCGCCGCTTCACGGCCGCTCCCAGAAGTCGGGCCCGACGGTCTCGGTGTAGTCGGACTTGGCCACGAAGTAGCCCTCGGAGTCCACCTCGATCGGCAGCTGCGGCAGCCGTCGGCTGGCCGGGCCGAAGATGGGCCGGGCGTTGTCGGTGATCAGGAACTGCGACTGGTGGCACGGGCAGAGCAGGCGGTTGGTCTGCTGCTCGTACAGGCTCGCCGGGCAGCCGGCGTGGGTGCAGATCTTGGAGAACGCGGCGAAGTTGCCCCACATGTAGTCGCCGTGCTGCTCGCGCTGGTTGGCCCGGCGCGACTCCTCCGCGTCGCTGTCCCGCAGGTGGATCAGCAGGGCCGGCGAGTCCGCGTGCAGGTTGCTCACGCCGTGGTCGATGCCCGGGAAGACGGTGACCTGGCCGCCGGTGCTGATGTCCGCCGGCCGGATCGGCCGCCCGTCCTCGCGGACCAGCCGGATCTTCTCGCCGCTCTCGGTCGGGGCGAATCCGGTGGTGAACATCTGGTTGTTCTTGTGCGGCTGGGAGATCAGGCCGCCGACCAGGGGCGCCGCGGCGACCGCGCCGACCGGCGCGAGACCGGCCAGCAGCGAGATGCCGAGCAGCGGCCGGCGCTTCACGCCCAGCTCGTCGGCCATGTAGAGCATGGTCTGGCCGGTGATGATGCGGTCGTCCTCCGAGACGGCACCCTCGTGCCGGTCCTGGATGGAGACCTCCTTCGGCAACAGCTTCTTGCCCCAGGTCAGGATGCCGAAGCCGATGCCGAGCAGGGCCACGCCGAGGGTGACGCCGAGCAGCGGGGTGTACCACTTGTCGCCGCCGCTGCCGGCGTGGTACTCCCACGGCCACCAGATGTAGATCACCAGGAAGGCGGTCGCCGCCAGCCCGGTCAGCAGGAAGAACGACGCGACCGTACGGGTCAGCCGGCGCTCGGCCTTGCTGCCCGGCGCGACCTGCGGCTCGTAGTGGACGATCTCGATGTCGTCCCGGCGCGCGCCCTCGCGGACGATGTCGAACTGGCTGAGCCCGGGGGTGTTCACGTCGAGCGGCTCCCGGCCCTGCTGGGCCTGGTGCTCGGTGTGCGTGGTCATGCCGTCACCTCGCTACGCGCGGTGCCGGGCTGCGGCACCACAGCACTGAATCGGATGAGCCGCCCGGTCACGACTTGCCCGCAATCCACAGGCTCGCGAAGACGAGCGCGACGATGCCAACCAGGAAGATCGCCAGCCCCTCGGTGGACGGCCCGTACCGACCGAGGTTGAAGCCGCCCGGGTCCTTGTCGTGCTTCAGGGTCTCCTGGATGTAGGCGATGAGGTCCGCCTTCTGCTCCGGAGTGATCTGGTTGTCGCCGAAGACCGGCATGTTCTGCGGGCCGCTCAGCATGGCGGCGTAGATCTGCCGGTCGCTCGCCGGACGCAGGCTCGGCGCGTACTTGCCGGAGGACAGGGCGCCGCCGCCACCACCGAAGGCGTGGCACTGCGCGCAGTTGATCCGGAACAGCTCGCCGCCCGCGGCGACGTTGCCGTCGGCGTGCAGGTTCTCGCCGTCGGGCACCTGCGGGCCGCCGCCGAGCTCCTGGACGTACTGCGCGAGCTGGCGGATCTCCTCGTCGGTGAACAGCTCGGGCTTGCGCTGCGCCTGGGCCTCCTGCCGGGCCATCGGCATGCGGCCGGAGCTGACCTGGAACTCGACCGAGGCCGCGCCGACGCCGATCAGGCTCGGCCCACGGCCCTCGACGCCCTGGGCGTTGCGACCGTGACAGGTCACGCAGCTCACGTCGAACAGCGCCTTGCCCTCCGCGGCGGCACCGGTGAGCGGGGTGTCCTGCGCCTGGACGCCGGGGGCGAAGACGGTGTAGGCGCCGCCGGCCAGCATCAGCGCGGCGAACAGCCGGACCGCGGCACCCAGCCGGCGGCGGCCCCTGCTGCGCGCCGCGGGCCGCTCGCGCAGCCGCGCGAGCAGACCGCGTCGGCGGTCGTTGTCAGAAGTCATGACCTGTGTCCTTAACCGGTTGGACCTTGTCTCAGGGGACGGAGCAGCGGCGCGGTTCGTGACGCGCCAAGATCACTGAAGCCAGTAGATCATGGCGTAGAGCCCGATCCACACGACGTCGACGAAGTGCCAGTAGTAGGACACGACGATCGCCGACGTGGCCTGCGCCGGTGTGAACCGGCCCATCGTGGTGCGGATCATGAAGATGACGAAGGCGACCAGGCCGCCGGCCACGTGCAGGCCGTGGAAGCCGGTGGTGAGGTAGAACATCGAGCCGTAGCCGTCTGCGTTGATCTTGATGCCCTCGTGCACCAGCTCGCGGTACTCGTTGAGCTGGCCGAGGACGAAGATCAGGCCCATCACGAAGGTGATCGTGAACCAGCGCCGCAGCGCGTGGACGTCACCCTTCTCCGCGGCGAACACACCGAGCTGGCAGGTCACCGAGGACAGCACCAGGATCACCGTGAAGGTGGTCGCGTAGGGGATGTTGAGGTGGGCGGTGTGCTCCGCCCACTGCTCCGGTGCCGCCGCGCGGATGGAGAAGTACATCGCGAACAGCGCCGCGAAGAACATGAGTTCGCTGGAGAGCCACACGATCGTCCCGACGCTGACCATGTTGGGTCGGGTCAGGGAGTGGATCCGGCTCTTGTCAATGGCTGGGGCCGCAGTCACGCGGTCATTATTGCCCTTGACCGGGGCCGGCGATCAGCGGGGGGCCAAACCCGGGACACCGACAGCCCGATCGTGGCAGTCCGGTTCGCCTGACCTAGGCTGAAAAGCGTGCTGCTCGCCGATCCGATCTCCGCCGCAGCCGCGGCCACTCCGCCGGCGGCGGCCGCGGCCACCCCACCGCCGTTCTCCGTCACCGCGGTGTTCACCGAGACCCGGCTGGACAGTTGGCTGGCCGTCGGCCTGGTGCTGGCCGCCGGCATCTACCTCTACGGGGTGCACCGGCTGCGCGTCCGGGGCGACCGGTGGCCGGTCGCCCGGACGGTCTTCTTCCTCGGCCCCGGCCTCGGCGGCATCGCGGCGGTCACGGTCAGCGGCCTGCACGCCTACGACACGGCGCTGCTGTCGGTGCACATGGTCCAGCACATGGTGCTCTCCATGGTCTCGCCGATCTTCCTCGCGCTGGGCGCGCCGGTGACGCTGGCCCTGCGCACCCTGCCGCCGCGACCGCGCAAGCGGCTGCTGGCGGTCGTGCACAGCCGGATCGCCCGGATCTACAGCTTCCCGCTGGTGGCGTTCGCCATCTTCGTGGTGAACCCGTTCGCGCTCTACTTCACCGACCTGTACCGCTACACGCTCGAACACGCGTGGGCACACGAGGTCGTGCACGCGCACTTCATCCTGACCGGCTGCGTGTTCTTCTGGCCGCTGCTCGGGCTCGACCCCCTGCCGGGTCGCTGGCCGTACCCGGCCCGGGCGTTGCTGATGCTGCTCTCCGTGCCGTTCCACACCGTGCTCGGGCTCACCATCATGCAGAGCAGCACGCTCTTCGGCGGCGACTGGTACCCGTCGCTCGGGCTGACCTGGTCGGACCCGTGGCAGGACCAGGTGGTCGCCGGCGGCATCCTCTGGGCCGGCGGCGAGTTCGTCAGCGTGACCATGCTGGCCGTACTGGTCGTGCAGTGGATGCGGCACGCCGAGCGGGAGGCCCGCCGGATCGACCGCGACCTGGACCGCCAGGAGGCCCGCCAGCGCGCCGCGCAGCCCGCCGCCTGAGCCGTGCCGGCCGTACGCCCCGACAGCCCCCGGGGGGACGTCGCACACCTCACACCGACCGGTACGATCAGCGGCAGCTACGAGGTGGGAGCCGGTCCAGCCAATGACTGAGCCCAGCGAACGAATCATCAAGCGCCGTGCGGTGGTGCCTCACACCGGCGCGGAGCGAAGCGGAGTGTCGGCATGAGCGATCGTCCTTGCACCGTCCTGCTCTACAGCGACGACGCGCAGGTCCGCGACCGGATGCGGCTCGCCGTGGGCCCGCGTCCCGCGCCCGACCTGCGCGTCGAGTTCGTCGAGGCGTCCGACTACGCCGAGTGCGTCCGGCTCGTCGACGACTACGAGATCGACCTGATGGTGCTCGACGGCGAGGCGAGCCCGGGCGGCGGCATCGGCATCGCCCGGCAGATCAAGGACGACCGGGCCGACGCTCCCCCGACCTGCGTGGTGATCGCCCGCGCGGCCGACCGATGGCTCGCGGCCTACGCCGAGGTCGACGCCACCCTGGTGCACCCGCTCGACCCGGTGACCACCGGCACGACGGTGGCCGAGCTCCTGCGGACGCACGCACCCGCCTGACGTCCCGCTCCGGCCCACCTCGGCGCCGGACGGACCGGCGCCGGTTCCATCCCACCCGCATCTCGCACGCTCGGGAGTCCCGCCATGGGCGATCGGACCTGGCCGCACCTGCTCAACGCGCTGCTGCGCGGCGAGGAGCTTCCCACCACCGACACCGCGTGGGCGATGAGCGAGATCATGGCCGGCTCGGCCGCCCCGGCGCAGATGGCGGGCTTCGTGGTCGCCCTGCGCGCCAAGGGCGAGACCTCGGCCGAGTTGGCCGGGCTGGTGGAGACGATGCTCGGCCGGGCGGTCCCGGTCGAGCTGCCCGACGCGCTGCGCGACACCGCCCTCGACGTGGTCGGCACGGGTGGTGACCTCGCGCACACGGTCAACATCTCCACCATGGCCTCGCTGGTGGTGGCCGGCGCCGGTGTCCGTGTGGTCAAGCACGGCAACCGGGCGGCCTCCTCCTCGTGCGGCACCGCCGACGTGCTGGAGTTCCTCGGGCTGCCGCTCGACCTGGGCCCCGAGGCGGTGGCCCGGTGCGTCGCGGAGGCCGGCATCGGGTTCTGCTTCGCGGCCCGGTTCCATCCGGGGATGCGGCACACCGGCCCGGTTCGCCGGGAGCTGGGCGTGCCCACCGTGTTCAACTTCCTCGGCCCGCTGACCAACCCGGCGCGGCCCCGGGCCGCGGCCGTCGGCTGTTTCGACCGCCGGATGGCCCCCGTCATGGCCGGCGTCTTCGCCGCCCGGGGCGACTCGGTGCTGGTGATGCGCGGCGAGGACGGGCTGGACGAGTTCACCACCGCCGCGCCCACCCGGGTCTGGGCGGCCCAGGGCGGCACCGTACGGGAGACGGTGCTGGACGCGACCGACCTGGGGGTGCCCCGGGCCACCCTGGCCGACCTGCGGGGCGGCGACGCCGCCTACAACGCCGACGTGGTCCGCCGGCTGCTGGCCGGCGAGACCGGCCCGGTACGCGACGCCGTCCTGGTCAACGCGGCGGCGGCGCTCGCCACCCAGGGCCCGCTCGACGGCGATCTCACCGCCGCGCTGCGGGCCGGCATGGACCGGGCGGCCGAATCCGTCGACTCCGGGGCTGCCGCCGGCGTCCTCGACCGCTGGATCGAGGTCGCGCGCGCCCTCTGACCCGGTCATGGCCGCCCGTACTGAGCGGCCTGCTCCGGGTTGGCCCCGGGTGCGCGCCGGCCGGCTGAGGTGCCGGGTGCCGGCGGGTGCCGGGTCCCGACGGGTGCCTGGTCCCGACGGGTGCCTGGTCCCGACGGGTGCCGGGTGCCGGGTGCCGGGTGCCGGCAATGTTGTCGGACCCCCGTGGGAAACTACAGCTGAGTAATTCCCACATCTGCCCTGCGCCGGCACCGACGGCACTTCGCCGGCAGCGATCGGCTGGCCGCGGGGCCGGAGCGAGAGGAGACGCCCGTGTCGGAGCGCGAGCTCTACTGCGACACCTGCGGGGGCGTCGTGCCGTTCGAGACGCCGCCCTGCGCCGACGGCCACGGTGCCGACTGCCCCGAGCTGGCCTGCACGGGCTGCGGCACGGCCGTGCTCATCGCCACGGTCCCGTTCCGCCCCGCACGCCTGGCCGCCCGGCGCCGCCCGCCGGCCCACCGCCACGCCGCCTGATCCGGCGCCCAGGCCCGCACCTCACCGCCGCCGGGCACGCCGGGTCAGGTGCCGATTCAGTCACCACGCCCGCCCGGGCCGGATCGGTCAGGTTCCGATCCGGCGCCACGTCCTCCTGGATTGCGCGCCCGGGCCGTGGCCGGGGCATCCGCGCCGCCGCCGGGTCCCGTCACGGTGAAGGCCCGCCTCCCTGAGGGAGGCGGGCCTTCTTGCCGTTCGCGACCCGGGTGACCGCCGGGATCAGTGCTCGGCGGTGCGCCGGGTGCCGCTGTAGTACTCGAAGAGCAGGCCGCAGACGGAGAAGAGCACCGCCACCAGGCCGAGGCCCAGCAGCCAGAACTGCCAGAACGCCAGGCCGAAACCGGAGAGCCCGACCGCCAGCGCCAGACCGAACGGCCAGTAGCTGCCCGGGCTGAAGAAGCCGATCTCGCCCGCGCCGTCGGCGATCTCGCCGTCCGGCCGGTCCTCCGGCCGCAGGTCGATGCGGCGGGACACGAACCAGAAGAAGCCGCCGCACATCGTGCAGAGCAGGAAGCTCAGCAGCAGAGCGACCGTGCCGATCCACTCGACGTGGCCGCCGGAGTCGGCGGCGGTCCACCCGCCGTAGAGGAAGGTGGCGAAGAGCAGGAACCCGGCGATGGCCAGGAAGATGCGCCACTCGGTCTTCATGCCCGATCCCTCAGTTTCCCGGGTTGGCCGGCGCGTTGTCCGGGTTGAAGTTGGCGTCGGTGCGACGGGTCTCGAACGGCCGCGTGGTCGTCGCGTACGGCTCCTCGCCGATGGCCGTCAGCGCCTCCTGGGTGGAGCGCCCGTCCCGCTTGGCAGCCAGGAACTGGTCGTACTTCTCCGGGGAGACGACCCGCAGCTCGAAGTTCATGAACGCGTGGTAGCTGCCGCACAGCTCGGCGCAGCGGCCGACGTAGGCACCCTCGGCCTCCAGCTTGGAGACCTCGAACACGTTGCGGATCTTGCCCGGCATGACGTCCCGCTTGAACAGCAGCTCCGGCACCCAGAAGGAGTGGATGACGTCGCGGCTGGTCTCCTCGAACCGGATGGACCGGTCGGTCGGCAGCACCAGGATCGGGATGACCTCGCTGGTGCCGAGCACCGAGGCCACCGTGTTGGCGTCCTGGCCCTGGCCGTCGCGGTAGTTGAACTGCCAGTTCCACTTGAACGCGACCACCTCGACCGTGACGTCGGGGTTCTTGGTCGTCCGCACCACGTCGGTCTGCACGATCGCCGTGTAGTAGAAGAGCACGGAGACGATCAGGATCGGCGCGATGGTGTAGAGGAACTCCATCGGCATGTTGTAACGGGTCTGCACCGGCAGCTCGTTGCCCCGCTTGCGGTAGCGCACGACGCACCAGAAGATCAGGCCCCACACGAAGACGCCGACCGCGAGTGCCGCGATGCACGAGGCGATCCACAGGTCGTACATCCGGCGCGACTCGGGCGTGATGCCGCCCTGCGGCCAACCGAATCCGCCGAACGCCGCGCCGACGTCGCAGCCCGTGAGCAGGACCAGCAGCGCCGCTCCGCCGAGACCGAGCCCGGCGATCCGCCCGGCACCGCGGCCCCGGCGCCCACCGGCTCCTCGGGACACGCCGTGCCGTACGGCCGACGGCCGTACCTCCGAACTCCTTGCGACCACCTGGTCCTGCCTCCCTAGCGCGCCGCGGTGCTTGTCCCTGCCCTCCGCCTGCGGAGCGACAGCACCAGCGGCAAAGGCGTCACCGACGGTCGCAGATTACTCGACCATGACGGGCTGGACCGTCTTGGGGTCGCTGTCCGCCCCCATCGGGGGGATCTTGGGCATACCGGCGCGATACGTTGGCTCCCGTGAGCGCATCCCCGGTCTACCTGGACTCGGCCACCGCCGCGCCCCTGCACCCGGTCGCCCGGCAGGCGCTGCTGGCCGCCCTCGACGACGGCTGGGCCGACCCCGGCCGGCTCTACACACAGGCCCGCCGCGCCCGCCAACTGCTCGACGCCGCCCGCGAGGCCACCGCGCAGACCCTCGGCGTCCGCGCCGACGAACTCTCCTTCACCCCCAGCGGTACGACGGCAGCCCACTCCGCCGTGCTGGGCGGACTGGCCGGCCGGCGGCGGGTCGGTCCCGCGCTGGTGCACTCCGCGATCGAACACTCGGCGGTGCTGCACGCCGCCGAGCGGCACGTGGCGGCGGGCGGCACGGCGACCTCCGTGCCGGTGGACCGGCTGGGCCGCCTCGACCTGGCCGGCTGGGCGGCGGCGGTCCGGACGCCGGGGGTGGCGCTGGCCGCGCTGATCGCCGCCAGCCACGAGGTCGGCACGCTACAGCCGGTGACCGAGGCCGTGCGCGAGTGCGCCGAGGCCGGGGTGCCGCTGTACGTGGACGCCGCCCAGGTGGTGGGCAGGGCGCCCGTGCCCGCGGGCTGGTCGGTGCTGAGCGCCAGCGCGCACAAGTGGGGCGGGCCGCCCGGGCTGGGGGTGCTGGTGGTACGCAAGGGCACCCGGTGGGAGTCGCCCTGGCCGGCCGACGAGCGGGAGGCGGGGCGTACCCCCGGGACGCTCAACCTGCCGGCGGTGGTCGCGGCGGCCGCGAGCCTGCGCGCGGTGACGGCCGACGCCGCGGCCGAGGCGGCCCGGCTGACGCCGCTGGTGGCCCGGATCCGGGCCCGGGTGGCGGCGGAGGTGCCCGACGTGGAGGTGGTGGGTGACCCCGACCGACGCCTCCCGCACCTGGTGACCTTCTCCTGCCTCTACGTCGACGGGGAGGCCCTGCTGCACGCGCTGGACCGGCGCGGCTTCGCCGTCTCCTCGGGCTCCTCGTGCACGTCGTCGACCCTGCGACCCTCGCACGTGTTGGAGGCGATGGGGGTGCTCTCACACGGCAACGTGCGGGTCTCGCTGCACCGGGAGACGACCGAGGCCGACGTCGAGCGCTTCCTCGACGAACTGCCCGGCGTCGTGGCGGGGCTGCGCGCCGAGGCGGGGGTGGTGGGGCTGTGACCGCGCCGGCGGAGCTGCTCGACTGCCGTGGCCAGCGCTGCCCGCTGCCGGTGATCGCGGCGGCCCGGCGACTGCCCGAGTTGCCGGTCGGCACGGTGGTACGGGTGCTCGCCGACGACCCGGCCGCCGCGGTGGACATCCCGGCCTGGTGCCGGATGCGCGGCCACGACTTCCTCGGCACGATCACCGGCCCCGACGGCCCCGCCTTCGACATCCGCCGCCGCCACTGACCCCGCCCACCGGAGCACCCCCCGATCTCGCACCCCCTGCCCCCAGCACTCGCGATCTTGCACTTCCTGCCCTGGCAAGTGAGACAAAAGTCGCGAAAGAGGGGCCAGAAGTGCAAGATCGCGAGGCGCGGCGGACCGGGGGCGGGGAGGGCGGGGGGCGGGGGGTGTTACGGCAGTAGGTGCGGTCGGACGTCCTCGGCGGCGGTGTCGCCGTACGACTCGGCCAGGCGCTTGACGAACAGGTCGCGGCGGACCTCGTACTCCTGCGTGCCGACGGTCTCCAGCACCAGCGTGGCGAGCAGGGAGCCGACCTGGGCGGCCCGCTCCAGCCCGAGCCCCCAGGAGAGCGCGGTGAAGAACCCGGCCCGGAAGCCGTCGCCGACTCCCGTCGGGTCGACCGCCCGGGTCTCCCGGGCGATCGGCACGTGGATCGGGTCGAAGTCCCGCCCGGCGATCTCCACCCCGTGCTTGCCCAGCGTGGTGACCCGCACCTTGACCCGGTCGAGCAGCTGCGCGTCGGTCAGCCCGGCCTTGCTCTGCAGCAGCGACTTCTCGTAGTCGTTGGTCATCAGGTACTCGGCGCCCTCGATCAGCGCCACGACGTCCTCGCCCTCCATCCGGGCGAGCTGCTGGGACGGGTCGGCGGCGAACGGGTAGCCCCGCTCCCGGCACTCGGTGGAGTGCCGGAGCATCGCCTCCGGGTCGTTCGCGCCCACCAGGACCATGTCCAGCCCGTCGAGGCGGCGGGCCACCGGCGTCAGCTCGATGTTGCGTGCCTCACTCATCGCCCCGGCATAGAACGAGGCGATCTGGCACATGTCGGTGTCCGTGGTGCAGACGAAGCGGGCGGTGTGCGCCACCTCGCTGACGTGCACCGAGTCGCAGTCGACCCCGTGCCGCTCCAGCCAGGAGCGGTAGTCGGCGAAGTCCGCGCCGACCGCGCCGACCAGGACCGGGCGGAGGCCGAGCTGACCCATGCCGAAGGCGATGTTGGCCGCCACCCCACCGCGCCGCAGCACCAGGTCGTCCACCAGGAAGGAGAGCGAGACCTTGTGCAACTGGTCGGCGAGGAGCTGGTCGGCGAAGCGACCGGGGAAGCTCATCAGGTGGTCGGTGGCGATCGAGCCGGTCACGGCGATCTTCATGGCAACCTCGGGGTCGGGAGCAGGGCGCCGGTCAGCCTACCGGCCCGGTCCCCTCAGGATGACCGCTCGGTCGGCCCCGGGTCATCTTCCCGACGGGCGTTCCGGGCCGGAAAGCCACGGCGGGGCCGCCCCGGAGGACGGCCCCGCCGTGGTCAGCGGAGGGGTGACTCAGCTGAACGAGTCACCGCAGGCGCAGGAGTTGCCCGCGTTGGGGTTGTCGATGGTGAAGCCCTGGGCGTCGATCCGGTCGGCGAAGTCGATGGTGGCGCCGGCCAGGTAGGGGGCGCTCATCCGGTCGACGACGACCTCGACACCGTCGTAGTCGGTGACGACGTCACCGTCGAGCGACCGCTCGTCGAAGAAGAGCTGGTACCGCAGGCCGGAGCAGCCACCCGGCTGCACGGCGACCCGGAGCCGCAGGTCGTCGCGGCCCTCCTGCTCGATCAGGGCCTTGACCTTCTGCGCCGCGACGTCGGTGAGGACGACGGACGTGGGGGCCTTGGCCTCGGTCGACTCGGTCTGCGCTGGCGTGGTCACGTGAAATCTCCCTGCGCGGTTGGGTCCGGACGAACTGGCCAACATCCCGTGTCGCCCAGCCATTCCCGGTGTGGTCCAGATCCGATGGTACGCCGCCAGAGCCGACCCCACCCGTCCGGCGTGACCTGGGCCGCCGTCCGGCGACCCAGGTCACTGGTTCCGCCGCGCCGCCTCCGGCATCGGCCTCGTCGCCGCCCTCGCCGCTTTCGCCGCCCGGTCAAGATCGCACCGTTTCCCGGAAGTAGTGCCCTCAAGTAGACGCGACACCACTATTTCCAGGACCGGGCACGATCTTGCTCCAGTGGCCGGGCGCAGGCGGGGTCAGCGGCTCCACTGCCGGGCGAGCCGGGCACCGAGCGCCTGCAGCCCCTCGGCCGGACGCTCCATCGCGGCGACCAGGCCGCGCTGGTCGCCCCCGAAGTGCTCCACCAGGCTGTACGCGTCCGTCACCCCGGCCGCGCCGGCCTCGCGCCGGCCCGTGCTCACCTGGCCCGCGAGCACCACGCAGGGCAGGCCCCGGTCCCGGGCGGCACCGGCCACCCCGGCCACCACCTTGCCGCGCAGCGACTGGTGGTCGAAGGACCCCTCCCCGGTGATCACCAGGTCGACCGCGTCCAGCATCGTCTCCAGCCCGATCGCGCGGGTGACCAGGCCGATGCCCGACTCGCAGTGCCCACCCAGCGCCAGTACGGCGGCACCCAGCCCGCCGGCCGCGCCACCGCCGGGCAGGGCGCCCAGCCCGCCGGGGCAGCCGGGCAGGTCCCGTTCCAGCACGGCGGCGAAGCGCTCCAGCGCGGCGTCGAGCAGCAGCACGTCGGCCCGGTCGGCACCCTTCTGCGGGCCGAACACGTTGCTCGCCCCGTGCAGCCCGAGCAGCGGGTTGTCCACGTCGGTGGCGGCCACCAGCCGGACGTCGCGCAACCGGGGCGCCCCGTCGAGCGACTCCAGCCCGGCGAGCGCGGCACCGCCGTAGGGCAGCGCGTGACCCGCGCCGTCCAGCGGGGTCACGCCAAGCGCGGTGAGCATCCCCGCGCCGCCGTCGTTGGTGCCCGAGCCGCCCAGCCCGAGCACCACCGTCCGGGCGCCGGCCTCCACGGCGGCGGCGACCAGCACCCCCAGCCCGTACGAGGTGGTGATCTTCGGATCGCGCTCGCCCGCGTCGAGCAGGTGCAGCCCGCACGCCTGGGCGCCCTCCAGCCAGGCGGTCGTCCCGTCGTCGGTGAGCAGGATCTCACCGGCCGTCGGGCGGCCCAGCGGGTCGACGGTCGGCACCGGGATCCGGCGCCCGCCGAGCGCGTCGGCGAGCACGTCGAGGAACCCCGGCCCGCCGTCGGACAGGGGCCGCGCCAGCAGGTCGTCGCCGGGGGCGACCTCCCGCCAGCCAGCGGCCACGGCGTCGGCGACCTGGGGAGCCGGCAGCGTGCCGGCGAACTTGTCCGGGCAGAGCAGCACACGCATGCGGAGCAGTGTGGCAGCACACACCGGCGGAGGCTGCGGTCAGGCCGCACTGTGGGACCATGGGGAGCGTGACTTCGACCTGGGTGGAACCCTCCAGCACCGCGACGGCACTGCTGCTGCTCGGGCGGGGTAGCGACCCCGCCACAGAGCGTGGCGTCGAGTGTCCGGGTGACCTGCCGGCGCCCAGCGACCCGGATCTGGTGGCCCGGGCGACGGCCGCGAAGGCGGCGCTCGGCAGCAGGGTCTTCGTGCTGGGGCACCACTACCAGCGCGACGAGGTGATCCAGTTCGCCGACGTGACCGGCGACTCGTTCAAGCTGGCCCGCGAGGCGGCGGCCCGGCCCGACGCGGAGTACATCGTCTTCTGCGGTGTGCACTTCATGGCCGAGAGCGCCGACATCCTCACCTCGGACACGCAGAAGGTCGTCCTGCCCGATCTGGCCGCCGGCTGCTCGATGGCGGACATGGCGGTGCTCTCGCAGGTCGAGACGGCCTGGGACGTGTTCACCGAGCTGGGCATCGCGGGAGACGTCGTCCCGGTGACGTACATGAACTCCTCGGCGGACATCAAGGGCTTCGTCGGTCGCAACGGCGGTGTGGTCTGCACCTCGTCGAACGCCAAGCGGGCGCTGGACTGGGCGTACCAGCAGGGGTCGAAGGTGTTCTTCCTGCCCGACCAGCACCTGGGCCGCAACACGGCGGTGCTGGAGATGGGCTTCTCGCTGGACGACTGTGTCCTCTACGACCCGCACAAGCCGAACGGCGGGCTCACCCCGGAGCAGCTGCGTGACGCGCGGATGATCCTGTGGCGCGGGCACTGCTCGGTGCACGGCCGGTTCACCCTCGACAGCGTCAACGACGTGCGGGAGCGGGTGCCGGGCGTGAACGTGCTGGTCCACCCCGAGTGCCGGCACGAGGTGGTCACCGCCGCCGACTTCGTCGGCTCGACGGAGTACATCATCAAGGCGATCGAGGCGGCCCCGGCCGGCTCGGCCTGGGCGGTCGGCACCGAGCTGAACCTGGTCCGCCGGCTCGCCCTGGCCCACCCCGACAAGCAGATCATGTTCCTGGACAAGGCGGTCTGCTACTGCTCGACGATGAACCGGATCGACCTGCCGCACCTGGTGTGGGCGCTGGAGGAGCTGGTGGCGGGCCGGGTGGTCAACCAGATCACCGTCGACCCCGACACCGCGCACCACGCCCGGGTGGCACTGGACCAGATGCTCGCCCTGCCCGGGGCCGACACTCCGCCGCCGGCAGCGACGTGATCACTGTCGGTAGCGTCACTGGTACGGAAATGGGTCCGATCACCGTTTAGTGCCCTCCGGGGCGATGTGCCCGGGTCCAGGTTCGTCACCGAGCGCTATGCTGCCGGTGCGACGACTCACGCGGGCCGTTTCGACATGGCCGCATTCCGGGTAGCGATGACAATCGTGAGCCCCACCCCTCAACACGGCAGCACCGACGCGCTGGAGGTTGCGTTGACCGACGACGTCCTGGTCGTACACGGCGGCACTCCGCTTGAAGGGCGGATCCGCGTGCGCGGCGCGAAGAATCTGGTCTCGAAGGCGATGGTCGCCGCGCTGCTGGGCGACAGTCCGAGCCGGTTGTTCGACGTGCCGAACATCCGCGACGTCGAGGTGGTCCGTGGCCTGCTCGGCCTGCACGGGGTGAAGGTCAGCGACGGCCAGGAGGACGGCGAGCTCGTCTTCGACCCGGCGAACGTCGAGAGCGCCAGCACGGACCAGATCAACGTGCACGCCGGCTCCAGCCGGATCCCGATCCTGTTCTGCGGGCCGCTGCTGCACCGCCTCGGGCACGCCTTCATCCCCGACCTGGGCGGCTGCCACATCGGGCCGCGCCCGATCGACTTCCACCTCCAGGCGCTGCGGGAGTTCGGGGCGACGGTCGACAAGACCCCGGAGGGGCTGCACCTGTCGGCGCCCAACGGGCTGCACGGCACCAAGTTCGCCCTGCCGTACCCGAGCGTGGGCGCGACCGAGCAGGTGCTGCTGACGGCCGTGATGGCCGAGGGCGTCACCGAGCTGCGCAACGCGGCGGTGGAGCCGGAGATCATCGACCTGATCTGCGTCCTGCAGAAGATGGGCGCGATCATCAAGGTGCACACCGACCGGGTCATCGAGATCCAGGGCGTGCCGAAGCTGCACGGCTACACCCACCGGCCGATCCCGGACCGGATCGAGGCGGCGAGCTGGGCGGCGGCGGCGCTGGCCACCCGGGGCCACGTCGAGGTGCTCGGCGCGCAGCAGGCCGACATGATGACCTTCCTGAACATCTTCCGCTCGGTCGGCGGCGAGTACGAGGTCACCGACGCCCGGCCGCCGAAGCTGGGCGACCCGGGCCAGGAGGGCGGCATCCGGTTCTGGCACCCGGGCGGCGAGCTGAAGTCGGTGGCCCTGGAGACCGACGTGCACCCCGGCTTCATGACCGACTGGCAGCAGCCCCTGGTGGTGGCGCTCACCCAGGCCCGGGGCCTGTCCATCGTCCACGAGACGGTCTACGAGCAGCGGCTGGGCTACACCGAGGCGCTGAACTCGATGGGCGCGAACATCCAGGTCTACCGGGACTGCCTGGGCGGCACCCCGTGCCGGTTCGGCCGGCGCAACTTCAAGCACTCCGCGGTGATCGCGGGGCCGAGCAAGCTGCACGCCGCCGACCTGGTCATCCCCGACCTGCGGGCCGGCTTCAGCCACCTGATCGCCGCGCTGGCCGCCGAGGGCACCTCCCGGGTCTACGGTGTGGACCTGATCAACCGGGGCTACGAGGACTTCGAGGCGAAGCTCGCCGATCTTGGCGCGCACGTCGAGCGTCCGTAACGTCCGCCACTCCCGTCCGCGCCCGGTGCACCGCGATGTGCACCGGGCGCCGTCGTTTGGCTACCCTTTCCGCGTGCCGTCGCTGTTTCGCCGCAAGTCCACCGACCTCGTCGACGAGGCCGTCACCCCGGTGACCCCCGACGAGGAGTCCACGACCGCCCAGCCGAGGGGTCACACCCCGAGCAAGAAGGAGCTGGGCAAGGTCACCCCGAAGCGGCCGACCGCGGGCCGCCGGCCGGCCGGCGCCACCAAGCCGCTGACCAAGGAGGAGCAGCGGGAGCGCAGGCGCGAGCTGCGCGCCGAGGCGGCGTCGGAGTTCCGGCGCGAGGGCGGCCCCCGCGACCGCGGCCCGGAGCGGCTGCTGGCCCGCAACGTGGTCGACTCCCGGCGTACGGTCGGCACCTGGTTCTTCGGCGGGGCGCTGATCGTGCTGATCGGCTCGAACGCCGCCATGCCCCCGATCGTCCGCCTGGTCTCCAACCTCCTCTGGGGCGCACTCGCCCTGGGTGTGGTGGTCGACTCGGTGCTGATCTCGCGCAAGATCCGCAAGCTGGTCCGGGAGCGCTACCCGAACACCGGGCAGCGGATGGGCTCGCTCTACCTCTACGCCATCATGCGGTCGATCACGTTCCGCCGGATGCGCGCCCCCGAGCCCCGGGTGAACATCGGCGACCCGGTCTGAGCCCGCCCGACGCCGCCCCCGCCCAGCGTGGGCGGCGTCAGCGGCTGCCGTAGAGCCGCGCCACCACGTCCTCGATGTCCGGTTCGACGATCGAGACGTCCCGCAGCGTGCCGAGCCCTGCCAGGGCAGCCACCACCTCGGCCACCGTCGCCGACTCCAGCGCGAAGACCAGCCGGTGCCCGTCGGCCTCCTGCCGGTGCAGCGGCGCGCCGGGCAGCACCGGCGGCTCGGGCAGCGGTGCGTCCAGGTCGGCCACGAGCAGGCGGCGTGACCCGTACCGCTCGTGCAGCGCGGCGATCGAGCCGTCGTGCACCACCCGCCCGTGGTCGACCACCACCAGGCGCCGGCAGAGCCGCTCGATGTCGGCCAGGTCGTGCGTGGTGAGGACCAGCGTCGTGTCCCCGGCCCGGCCCAGCTCGCCGAGGAAGCCGCGGACGGCCTGCTTGCTGACCACGTCGAGCCCGATGGTGGGCTCGTCGAGGAAGAGCACCTCCGGGCCGTGCAGCAGCGCGGCGGTCAGCTCGCCGCGCATCCGCTGCCCGAGGGAGAGCTGCCGGACCGGGATGTCCAGGAAGGGGTCCAGGTCGAGCAGGCTCCGGCAGCGGCGCAGCCGGGCGGCGTGCGCGGCGGCCGGCACCCGGTAGACGTGCCGCAGCAACGCGAACGACTCGCCCAGCGGCAGATCCCACCAGAGCTGTGAGCGCTGGCCGAAGACCACGCCGACGCGCAGCGCGAGCCGGGTGCGCTGGGCCACCGGGCGCAGGCCGCAGACGCGTACCTCGCCCGTGGAGGGCGTCAGCACGCCCGTGAACATCTTGAGGGTCGTCGACTTCCCGGCGCCGTTGGGCCCGATGTAGCCGAGCATCTCCCCCCGGGGCACCCGCAGGTCGATGCCGTCGACGGCGGTGACCCGCCGCTTCTCCCGCCGCAGCCGGCCGGCCCGCACCCGGACGGTGAACTCCTTGCGCAGCCCTTCGGCCACGATCACGTCGTCGCTCATGACCCCGTACTCCGGTAGTGGCGGATCCCGGTGCGCCAGGCCGCCGCGGCTCCGGCGGCGGCGACCAGCGCGACGGCCGGCGCGGCCCAGCCGACCCAGGCCGGCAGGCCGAGCGGGTCGGCGCGGCCGAGCAGCGCCAGCGCCGGGTGGTAGCTGACGAAGGCGAAGCCGAGGCCGTACGCGAACACCGCGCGGAACCAGCCCTCGAAGACGGTGACCGGGTACGAGGTGAAGTCCCGGCCGCCGTAGGTGACGGAGTTGGCGAGCTGGCCCGCGTCGACCCACCAGAACGAGACGGTGGCGGTCGCCACGAAGACCGAGCCGAAGAAGACCACGCCGGCCAGCGGGGCGAGGACCACCAGCAGCACCCGTCCCGGGGTCCACTCGACGCCGGCCGAGCCGACCGCGACGACCAGCACGGCGAGCCCGAAGACCGCGCGGGACACCTTGCGCAGCGGCAGGTCCATGAGCAGCAGCTGCGGCAGGGCCCCGAGCGGGCGGAGCAGCACGGCGTCGAGGAGCCCGGTGCGCACGTACCGGGGCAGCCGCTCGATGTTTCCCACCAGCAGGTCGGCGACGGCGAACGCGCACGTCGAGAGGCCGACGACCACCAGCGTCTCGCGGAGCGTGAAGCCGCCCAGCTCCCTGGTGACCCCGTAGATGACCAGGACGGTGAGCACGTCGACGACGGTGGCCCCGACGTTGCCGACCAGGTCGACCACGAACGAGGTGCGGTACGCCGTCTGGGCGCGCGCCTGCGCGCCGAGCAGCGCCCGGTAGGCGGCCAGGGTGCCACCGGACGCGTCAGCCACCCTGCACCACCAGCCGGCGTTCCGCGCGGCGCTGCACCAGCCGGCAGGCGGCCAGGATCAGCACCGTCCAGGCGAGCTGGAGGCCGACCAGCGCGGCCTGGGTGCCGGTCGGATCCCGCTCGACCAGCACGTCGAGCGGGGTCTGGAGCAGGCTCGGGAAGGGGGTGCCCAGCCACAGGACGAGCTGGAGCGGCTCCGGCAGGAAGCGCAGCGGGAAGGAGAGCCCGGCGAGCACGCCCGAGGCGACGGTCCAGAGGATCATGGGACCCCGGACGTCGTGCAACCAGTACGCGGTCGCGTTGACCAGGAACCGGCAACCGAAGCAGAGGACCACGGCGGCCACGGCGGAGATCGCGAAGAGCGGCAGGGTGGACCAGCGCCGGGGCAGGTACACCTCGAAGAAGAGCGGCCCGACCAGCACCGGTGGGAGGAAACGGACCAGCGCGGCGTGGCCGGCGCGCCCCAGGTCGGCGGCGAGGTAGCTGGTCACGGGGTGGACCGGCCGGAGCAGGTCGCTGGCGATGTCGCCGGTGCGGATCCGGTCGGCCAGCTCGGTCCAGCCCCACAGCAGGACGACCGTCAGCAGGCCCTGACCCGCCCAGACGAAGGTGGCGAGTTGGCTCCGGTCGTACCCGGCCGCCGTGCCGGCGGCACCGGCGACCGCGAGCAGGACGTAGCACCGCAGGAAGCCGAAGACGGTGTTTGTCACGAGGCCCGCCACCGTCGCCTGCCGGTACGTGGCGTAACGCCGGAAGCCTGATCCGGTTATAGACTTAAATGTCCGGAACCATGGGATAACGTTTAGGGTGGTGGGCGGCACCACAGTGGCGGTGAGCGAGCCCACGCCGCTACCCTCCTTCCGCAGCCGTACCGTGCCGGAGCGGGCGACTCTACCGGCACGTGGGGCGCCCAGCGCGACACAATTTGCAACGAGGTGACATCGCCGTGAGCGAGCGGACGCGAACCGGCCACCGGGGCGCCGCCGCGCACGGGCGGAGGCGGACCGGCCACCCGTGCGCGCCCGCGCACCGGCGGCGCGCCGCAGCCGTTCCGCGTACCCTCCGTGTCGGCAGGTCCACCGGATGAGCCGTTACGCCGACCGCTGGCACGACCCCGCCGAGCCGGCCTGGATGGTCCAGCCGACCAACGAGTGGGACCCGCAGTTCCCGGGGCAGCGCTACCCGGGCGACTTCGGTCTCCGGCACGCGCCACCGGTCGCGTCCCGGGGCCGCGCGGCCGTCGGCCGGGCCGAGGTGCCTCCGCTCGCACCGACCCGCCCCGACGGGACCTACACCGGCCGCTCGTGGAACGACGAACCCGACGGCTGGCCCGGGCGGCACGACGGATGGCCCGACCGGCCGGAGGCCCCCGACGCGCGGTGGCACGACGACGAGCCGTACCGCCACCCGCACGCCGAGCCGAACCGGCAGGACGACCGGCAGTGGCCGCCCCGGCAGGACGCGCCGCACCGCAACGCCCGGGGCGGATACGACACTCCCGGCCGCCCCGTCGACTCCCCCCGGCAGCGTGAGCACATCGGCCACGACCGCTACGACACCCGCGCGCCCCGCTACGAGCCGACCGGGCGGAACCGCCCCGTCTCCCCGGCCGCCGAGCCGGGCTGGCTCCCCGAGTCGGACGAGGACCGGACGCCCCGCCGGGCAACGTCGTACGAACGCCCGGACCCCGGCCACGACCATCGCGCCGAGCACGGGCCTGACCGGCGGTCTGAGCATGGCCCTGACCGGCGGGTCGAGCACGGTCACGACCGTCGTCGGGCCGAGCACGGGCCTGACCGTCGGGCCGAGCACGGCCGTGACCGTCGGGAGCCCGGTCCTGACCGCCCGGCGGCCGGCCACGACCGCCGGCCGGAGACTGCCGACGACCACCAGGTGGGTGGGAGCGCGCCCCGGACCCGTTACCAGTGGGCGGCCCCGGCTTCGGAGCCCCGCCCCTCCGGAGGGCAGTGGGAACGGTCCCCCGACGGGCAGTGGGAACGCCGTCCCGGCGGGCAGTGGGAACGGGTCACCAACGGCCCCGGGGAATGGTCGGCCACGGGGCCCTCCGACCCCCAGTGGGAACGGTCCGCCGACGGACGGGAGCGGAGCGCGGGCGGGTGGGGCCGCGAGCGGGGCGTACCCGCCGAGGGATGGCAACGGCCCGACCGGCCCGCTGGGCAGCAGCCGCACCCCGACGGGCAACGGCGACAGCCGGAGCAGGACGAGCGCCGGCGGGCACGCGAGGCGGCGGCGCGGGCCGAGACGTACCCGGATCGGGGTCCACGCGAGGCCACCCGGCCGGACCCCCGTCGGGAGGCCGAGGCGTTCCGGGAGTCCCAGGGGCACCCGCAGCCGAACGGCGGCCTGCCCTGGCCGCCACCGGGACCGGTGCGCCCGGATCTCGACCGGGAATCGGCGCGGCGCGCCGAGCCGCAGCCCGAGCGGCCACGCGACGCCCGGACGGCATCGCGCCCGGGCGCCACGGCTCCGGTCTCGCCGGCGCCGGTGTCGCCCGCGCCCGTCTCGCCGGCGCCGGTGTCGCCCGCACCCGTCTCGCCCATGCCGGTCTCGTCCATGCCGGTCTCGCCCGCGGCCCCGGCCGTCAGCCACCCGGTGCCGCCCGCGAGCCCGGCCACCACACAGCCGATGCCGCCCGCGAGCCCGGCCACCACACAGCCGATGCCGCCCGCGAGCCCGGCCACCACACAGCCGATGCCGCCGACGAATCGGATGGGCGGCCCGCAGCCACCGCCGCCCGGCGCCGACCGGCCGGTCTCCCCCGGCCCCGTCGCGGCCCGCCCGGAGACGCCACACCCCGCCGCCGAGGACGCCACCACCCCGGTCTCGTCGCCCCCCGCCGCCCGGCTGCGCCTGGAGTTCCTGCCCGCACCGGAGGCCACCGCAGACAGGTTGCCCGGGGTGGAACCGGCACGGCCCGGACAGGCCCCGCCGGCCCACCCGGACGAACCACAGTCCGCGCCCGAACGCAGGGACGTCGGCCCCTCGGCAGGGCACGGCGTGCCGGCGCCGGCCATCGCACCTGACGCTTCCCGGCGGTACGTCCCGCCACCGCCGAGCGACCCGCCGACCCCGATGCCTCCGGAGCCACCCGAACCGGACGGGGCGGACGCCTGGTTCCGTCCCTCCCGGCCTGCGGCACCTCAACCCGTGCCGGACGAGCCGGATTCCGGCAGCCACGCCGATGTCACTCGGAGCGACACCCCGGCGCCAAGCACCGTCCCGGTTCCAAGCAACCTGTCGGTGCCGAACGCCACGCCGGCCGTTGGCTTCGATGCGCCACCGAAGCCCACGGTCGACGGCCCCGTGCCGGCCGAAGCGGCTGTCGACGACCTCATACGGCCGGCCGAGGCAGACCCGACCACACCCGCACCGGACTCGCCGGCCAGTCCAGCGGTGCCCGGACCGGCCCGGTCCGCGGCTCCCGTATCCGCCGTCCCCGCACCAGTGTCCGGTCCATTCGCCGACCAGGGCTCCACCACCCCTGCATCGACGGCTCCTGCGCCTAC
Source organism: Micromonospora sp. NPDC047074 (assembly GCF_040643815.1). Taxonomy (NCBI): domain Bacteria; kingdom Bacillati; phylum Actinomycetota; class Actinomycetes; order Micromonosporales; family Micromonosporaceae; genus Micromonospora; species Micromonospora sp. NPDC047074. The sequence continues at coordinate 6,955 of NZ_JBEYVB010000056.1, read as the reverse complement.
CGCTCCGGCGCCGTCCACCGGACAGATGGAGCCCGCGGCGGCCCCGCGCCCGCTCGCCACCGCGCCGCCCGCGCAGCCGGTCTCCGCACCGCCCGCGCCGCAGGTCGCCACACCGCCCATCGCCGCGTCGCCGGTCTCCGCACCGCCTGGCTCCGCACCTCCAGCCTCCGCACCGCCTGTCTCCGCACCGCCTGTCTCCGCACCTCCTGCCTCCGTGCCACCCGTGCCGCCAGCCATGCCCGCCGAACCCGGCCTGACCGCGCCCCACCCGGTCTCCGCACCACCCGCCCGACCGGTGATGGCACCGGCGTCCGGCCCACCCGTGATGGCACCGGCGGCCGGCCCGCCCGTGATGGCACCGGCGGCCGGCCCGCCCGTGGTCGCACCGGCGGTCAGCCCGGTGTCCGGGCCGCCAGCGGGGCCCGCTCTGACGTACCCGGCGGTGCCTGCCGGCTCTGCGACGGACCTGGCAGATGTGGCGGAGGCGACGGACGCGGCGGAAGGCGCGGCACGAATCGGATCGGCACCCGCCGCACCGACGCCCGACGCCCCGGGATTCGGCGCTCCCGCACCCGACGCCCCGGGCACGCTCGCGCCCGGTGACGACGCGCAGGTGCCGGGCGACCCGATCACGCTCACGCCCGGTGACGACGCGCAGGTGCCGGGCGACCCGATCACGCTCACCCCCGGTGACAGCGCGCAGGCGCCGGGCGACCCGGAGACGGGCGGCCCAGAGGCGGGCGCTCCGGCACCGCGTGCCCTCGACACAGGCTCTCCGGCGCCGCAGGCCATGGACCCAGCCTCGCTTGCCGCCACCGACCTGCCCACTCCGCACGTGGGTGACGCAGACGCCCGGGAGCAGCCGGCAGGCGCCCCGCAGACCTCGACCGCCGGTGCGGACGACCACGCTCCCGGCCCCGTGCGAGGGTCGGTCGACGGCGGGCCGGACAGGCAGGCGGGGCCGGACAGGCAGGCGGGGCCGGACAGGCAGGCGGGGCCAGCCGACCGGACAGCATCGGCCGGTGGAACACCATGGCTGTCACCGAGGGCTTTTGACACCCATGGTGTTCCACTCGACGCGGTCGACGCGCGCCCGGTGTCCACGCCGCCCGGCGGAACGACCGCATCGCCCGACAGCATGACCGCACCGCCGCCCTACGGCACAAGTGCAGCGCCCGACGGAACGACGGCGCCGCCGTACGGTACGGCGGCACCGACGCCGGTATCGACATCGGCGGCCGCTCCTGGCGCCGGCCCGTCGGCAGAGCCGTCGGAGTCGACCTGGGCCGGTTCCGTCGCCACGCCGTCGACCGGAACCGGGGAGCCGGTCCCGACGACGCCGGCGGCGCGCCCCGTCTCCGCACCGCCGGCCCAGCCCGTCCCCACCCGGCCCGTAGCACCCACCGCACCGCCCGACCAGCCGATCTCCGCACCACCCGTCACCGCACCAGCCGTCATCGCACCACCCGTCGCCGTGCCGTCCGTCGCCGCACCACCCGTCGCCGCACCACCCGTCGCCGCACCACCCGTCGCCGTGCCGTCCGTCGCCGTGCCGGCGCTGCCGGCGCAGGACGCGTCCGCCCCTACCGCATCCCGGGACGAACCGGTCGCCGCACCGGCCACCGCCCCGCCATCGGCACGGCCGGTGTCCGCACCGCCCGCCGCCGTGCCGTCCGACCGGCAGGCCGCCATACCGTCCGCACCGCCCGCCGCCGTGCCGTCCGACCGGCAGGCCGCCATACCGTCCGACCGGCAGGCCGCCATACCGTCCGACCGGCAGGCCGCCATACCGTCCGACCGGCAGGCCGCCGTGCCGTCCGACGGGCAGGTGGCGCCGGTGGCGGTCGAACGGCCCGTGTCGCCGTCCGCCCACGAGGCGGGTGCTGCCGGGCGGCGGGACACGCCGGTGGTCGAGCCACGGGACACCACGCCGGTGGTCGGGGCGCGGGACGCGGGTCGGCCGAGCGTCGCGCAGGGCGATCCGGAGCAGGTGCTGGCGGGCTACCGCTGGCGGCTCGATCCGGCGACCCTGCGGGAGGTGGTGGAGGAGCCGGACGAGTTCCGGACGGTCCGACGGCGGCTCACCGAGAAGCTGGGAGCGGCCGTCGACAACCGGTCGCGCGCCCGGCTGCTCAGCCTGCGGGCGGTGGTCTCCCGGATCCTCGGCGAGTTGGACGACGCGCTCGCCGACGGCCGGCTCGCGCTCACCTACGCCGAGGCCACCGGGGAGTTGCGGCGGACGGCGGTGGCCCAGGCACGGCTGGCGCACGTGTTGCGCTGGCGGGGTGAGTTCGCCGAGGCCGACCGGCTCTTCGCCGAGGCCAACTCCAGTGAGCTGCCCGATCGGCTGCGCGCGGCGCTGCACGAGCACGCCGGGCGGTCCTGCTACGACCAGGGTCGGCTGATGGAGGCCTGTCACCACTTCGAGCGGGCCCTCGACCTGCGCGGCGACGGGGACGCCGAGTTGCAGGCGCGGATCCGGTTGAGCCTGGACGCCGTGGCGGAACGGGTCGCGAAGACGGGCTTCGGGCCGTACCCCCGGGGTGTGGACGAGGTGCTGGAGCGCGACCGGCCCCCGGCGCCGGCCCGCGACGGCGACCTGTGGGGTTTCTCCGACCCGGACGGCGACATGGTCATTCCGGCGGAGTACGCCGAGGCGCAGGCGTTCCGGGACGGGCTGGCCTGGGTGCGGCGGCCGGCGACCGAGCGGTGGTCGCTGGTCGACCTCACCGGCGCCACGGTGCTCGAACCGGCGTACCCGGTGGTCCGCTCGTTCTCCGACGGGCTGGCGTGGGTGTCGCACGGCGGCGACACCGGCTGGGTGGCGATCGACGCGACCGGCGAGGTGGTCGTGCCGCACGGATTCGCGGACGTCCGGCCGTTCCGGCGCGGCGTCGCCGTGGTCCGCCGGGAGGGCTGGGGCGCGGTCGACCGCAACGGCCGGATCGTGGTGCCCACCCGGCACCACGGGTTCGCCACCGTCCTGGCCGACGGCCGGTACGTGGAGGGCTTCACCGACGAGGGGCTGGCCGTGGTGGACGTGGCCGGCCGGTACGGCGTGCTGGACCGGGCCGGAAAGGTGCTGGTCCCGCCCGTGCATCCGGAGCTGGTCATCCATCCGGTCGCGTTCCTGGTCGGCGACGGCACCGGCCGGTGGGGCGCGCTCGACCGCCGGGGCGATCCGCTGATCGAGCCGGTGCACCTCGACCGCGACGAGGTCGTGGCCGAGATCGAGCGGCTCCTGGTCGACACCAGCCCCGTGCTCTGAGCGACACCGGGCACGGCCACGGGGGGTGGTCATGATCCGAACGGGCTAGGGTCGGTTCATGGAATTCCGTCACCTGGGCCGTTCCGGCCTGATGGTCAGCGAGATCTCGTACGGCAACTGGATCACCCACGGCTCGCAGGTCGAGGAGGACGCGGCGTTCGCCTGCGTCCGGGCCGCCCTGGACGCGGGCATCACCACCTTCGACACGGCCGACGTGTACGCCGCCACCCGCGCCGAGGACGTGCTGGGCCGCGCGCTGGAGGGCGAACGGCGCGAGGGCCTGGAGATCTTCACCAAGGTGTACTGGCCCACCGGGCCGGGCCGCAACGACCGGGGCCTGTCCCGCAAGCACATCATGGAGTCGATCAACGGCTCGCTGCGCCGGCTGCGTACCGACTACGTGGATCTCTACCAGGCCCACCGGTACGACCACAGCACGCCGCTGGAGGAGACGATGGAGGCGTTCGCCGACGTCGTGCACTCCGGCAAGGCGCTCTACATCGGTGTCTCCGAGTGGAAGGCGTCGGAGATCCGCGAGGCCCACCAGCTCGCCCGGGAGCTGCACATCCCGCTGGTCTCCAACCAGCCCCAGTACTCGCTGCTCTGGCGGGTCATCGAGTCCGAGGTCGTCCCCACCAGCGAGGAACTGGGCGTCGGGCAGATCGTCTGGTCGCCGATCGCGCAGGGCGTACTGTCGGGCAAGTACCTGCCCGGCCAGCCGCCGCCGGCCGGTTCCCGCGCCACGGACGAGAAGTCGGGCGCGGGCTTCATCTCCCGGTTCATGACCGACGAGGTCCTGACCCGGGTGCAGCGGCTCAAGCCCCTGGCCGAGCAGGCCGGGCTGAGCATGGCGCAGCTCGCCGTCGCCTGGGTGTTGCAGAACCCGAACGTCTCCTCGGCGATCGTCGGCGCCTCCCGGCCGGAGCAGGTGCACGACAACGTCAAGGCGGCCGGCGTGAAGCTCGACGCCGGGCTGCTGAAGGCGATCGACGAGATCGTCGACCCGATCGTGGAACGCGACCCGGCCCGGACCGAGTCCCCCGCCGAGCGTCCCTGACGCCCCCGGCCCGGCCGGCCCCACCCGGCCGGCCGGGCCGGACAGCGCCACACGACAGCCCGACAACGCCGGTACGGCGGCCGGACAGCGCCACCATCAACCGGCCGGCGGGCAGGCCCGTCAGCCCTGCCAGAAGCGGATCAGGTCGAGGCCCTGGGCGTAGAGCCACGGCGGTAGGCCGAGGACGTCGCCGACGGTGAAGACCGCGTCGAAGAACCAGCCGTTGATCCGGGGGTTCCACAGCAACGCGAACAGCAGGATGAAGCCGAACGGGGCGAACAGGTCGTACATTTTGCGCCACTGCGCGTTCAGCCACGGCTGGATCATGTTGCCGCCGTCGAGGCCGGGCACCGGGAGCAGGTTGAGCGCGCTCGCCGTGAGCTGGAGGAACGCCAGCAGCGCCACGGCCGCCCAGAACTCGACCCGGCCGCCGCCGGCCGCACCTAGGCGTACGGCGAGCACCAGCACCAGCGTGAACAGCACGTTGGTGGCCGGGCCGGCGAGGCTGACCAGGGTGTGCCGCAGCCGCCCCGGGATGGCGTGCCGGTCCACCCAGACCGCCCCGCCGGGCAGGCCGATGCCGCCGAGCAGCACGACCACCACCGGCAGCGCGATCGACAGCAGCGGGTGGCTGTACTTCAGTGGGTTCAGCGTCAGGTAGCCCCGGTGGGCGACACTGCGGTCGCCGGCCCGGTACGCCACGACCGCGTGGGCGTACTCGTGCAGGCAGAGCGACACGAGCCAGCCGGACACGACGAAGAGGAACACGTCGAACCGGACGTTGCCGAACCCGTTCCAGGTCAGGACGCCACTGGTCACGAAGAGCGCGACGAGGGCGAGGAAGACCGGGCTGGGCCGGAACGCCGCCCGGGGCACGCCGAGCACCAACGGCTCACGGCCCGGGCGGTCGCCGGCCATCACTCCGCCGGGGGCAGCAGGCTCATCCGGTACTCCACCCGGTCGTCCTCGACGAGCGCGACCGAGGTGACGCCGGACGCCGCGAGCTCACGCCAGATCTGGCCGATCCAGGACTCGGCGTCCGCCTGGCTGCCGAACGACTCCGCCGGCCCCTCGGCCGCCTCGCCCTTCGCGCCCTCGTACCGCCAGCTCCACGCCATGCCGCGTCTCCCCTCGCCGCTGATGTCCCGTGGGACGAACCCCCGCCAGCGTAGTCGGCCGAGCGCGGAGCGGCCCGACATCCGGGTGGCGGATGCGGACCGGCCGGGCGGCGCGGGGTTCCCCGGCTCCTGGCCGGGTAAGGGCCTCCCGACACGTGTGACCGGGACGCACGTGTGACCGGGACGCACGTGTGACCGGGACGCACGTGTGACCGGGACGCACGTCTGACCGGGACGCACGGGTGACCGGGACGGTCGCAGGCCGTCGACGAGGTCAGGAGGAGGCGACGATGGACGAACCGCTGCACGACAGGGACACCGAGGCGCTGCGGGCGATAGCGGTCCGCGGCGGCATCGTGGGGGCCGAGCACATGGAACGGCAGGACCTGCTGGACGCCCTCATCGCACGGCCCGGCGAGGGCGCCTGGCAGGAGGACCCGAAACCGGCGGCGGTCAACCCCAACGACTTCCAGTACCGGGCACCCCGCTAGGCCGCCGGCCAGCCGGTCCGCCGTGCCCACCCGACCGGTACGGTGTCGCGGTGCTTACTCGTGGCGTGGTGCTGAGCGACCGCTACCGGCTGGACGACCGGGTGGCCACCGGGGGCATGGGCGCGGTCTGGCGGTGCACCGACGTCATGCTCGAACGCGAGGTGGCGGTGAAGGTGCTGCTGCCGGCGTTGAGCGCGGACCCCGAGTTCACCGCCCGGTTCCGGGCGGAGGCCCGGATGCTGGCGGCGCTGCGCCACCCGGGCGTGGTCGCGGTGCACGACGTCGGCCGGTCCGTCCTCGCCGACGGCAGCCAGGTCGACTACCTGGTCATGGAGTACGTCGACGGCCAGCCGCTGAGCACATGGCTGCGGCGTGCGGGGCGGCTCGACCCGGCGTCGACGATGTCGGTGGTGGCGCAGGCCGCCGAGGCGTTGCACACCGCCCACCTGGCCGGCATCGTGCACCGGGACGTGAAGCCGGGCAACCTGCTGGTGAAGTCCGACGGCCGGGTGGTGCTCGTCGACTTCGGCATCGCCCGCTCGGGCACCACGGCGGGCATCACCGCCGCCAACGTGATGCTCGGCACCGCGTCGTACATGTCGCCGGAGCAGGCCGCGAACCAGCCGGTCTCCGCGGCGACGGACGTCTACGCGCTGGGCGCGGTGGCGTACTTCTGCCTGGCCGGCCAGCCGCCGTTCGACGGGGACAACCCGCTCCAGGTGGCGTTGCGGCACCTCCAGGAGGAGCCGCCGCCGCTGCCCCCGGGCATCCCACCGGCGGTGGCCGCGGTGGTGGAGCGGGCGATGGAGAAGCGGCCCGACGACCGGTTCCCGGACGCGGCGGCGCTGGCCGACGCCGCGGTCGGGGCCCGCGACGCGACCCTGGCCGTGGTCCCGGAATCCGCCCGTCCGCCGTGGGCCGTCGCACGACCTGCACCTCGACCGGGTCGAGCGGCAGTTGGCCGAGCTGGAGGAGCGCGGCGGCGTCGGTGGTCGCGGTGCCGACCCCCGGGACGCCGACC
>NZ_JBEYVB010000055.1:0-36333 GCF_040643815.1 Micromonospora sp. NPDC047074 | reverse complement strand
GCCCGGCCACCTCGGTCCCGTGCCGCCGGGCCGCGCCGGTCGCACGCCGCCGGACCGCGCCAGCCCACGCCCGGCAGGTGCGCACGACGGAAGACGACCGGGCCCGGTCGGCCCACCTACGCTGCCCGCATGGCAACGGGCAGCGCCGTGGTGATCGGCGCCAGCATGGGCGGCCTGCTGACCGCCTGCGCACTCACCGAGGCGTACGACCGGGTCACCCTCGTCGACCGCGACGTGCTGCCCGAGCGGGCGGAGAGCCGCCGGGGCGTACCGCAGGGGCGGCAGCTGCACGTGCTGCTGGCCCGGGGCCGGCGGGCGCTGGAGGAGTTGCTGCCCGGCATCTCGGCGGAGCTGACGGCGTGCGGCGTGCCCACGGTGGACCTGCACGAGCAGGTCCACTGGTACAACGACGGCTACCGGATGCGGCGCGCCCCGTCGCCGCTGATCGCCCTCGGGGTCAGCCGGCCGCTGCTGGAGCAGGTCGTCCGGGAGCGGGTGGCCGCCCTGCCCGGGGTGCGGATCGTGGCGGGCTGCGAGGTGGCGGGGCTGACCACCACCGCCGACCGGGCGCGGGTCACCGGCGTGCGGCTGCGCCCCCGCGACGGCGAGCCGGGCACCGTCGCGGCCGACCTCGTGGTCGACGCCGGCGGGCGGGGCACCCGCAGCCCGGTCTGGCTGGCCGAGCTGGGCTACCCGCCGGCACCGGAGGACCGCGTCAAGGTCGGCGTCACCTACGTCACCCGCACCTACCGGCGCGAGCTCCACCACCTGGAGGGGCTGCTCGGCGCGCTCACCAACGCCGTGCCCGGCCAGCCCCGGGGCGGCATCGTGGCCGTGCAGGAGCAGGGCCGGTTCGCGGTGGCGTTCAGCGGCATGCTCGGCGAGGAGCCGCCGGTCGACGACGAGGGGATGACCGCCTTCGCCGAGAGCCTCGTCGCCCCGCAGATCGCCGACCTGCTCCGGACGGCACGGCCGGAGAGCCCGCCGGCGACGATGAAGTTCCCGGCCAGCGTGCGGCGGCGCTACGAGCGGCTGCGCCGCTTCCCGGCCGGCTACCTGGTGGTGGCCGACGCCGTGTGCAGCTTCAACCCGGTCTACGGCCAGGGCATCACGGTGGCCGCCCTGGAGGCGCTGCTGTTGCGCCGGCTGCTGCGGCGCCCGCCGGACCGGCTCGCCCGGCGGTTCTTCCGGGGCGCGGCCCGGCTGATCGACGGGCCGTGGTCCATCGCGGTCGGCACCGACCTGCGCTTCCCCGAGGTGCCCGGCCGACGCTCGCCGAGGGTGCGGCTGGTCAACGCGTACGTCCACCGGCTGCACGCGGCGGCGACCCGGGACCCGGCGCTCGGCGCGGCGTTCCTGCGGGTGGTGAACCTCGTCGACCCGCCGGCCCGGCTGCTCTCCCCGCCGGTGCTGCTCCGGGTGCTGCGCGGGGCGTCGGCGTCCTGACCGGCGCGCCGCCGCCCGCGCTCAGCGGCCCTCGGCGTCGTCCATCGCCCGGTAGATCCGCTGCTCCGACACCGGGTACGGGGTGCCCAACGCCTGGGCGAACACGTTCACCCGCAGCTCCTCGATCATCCAGCGGATCTGCCGGACCGCCGCGGACTGCCGGCGGCCGGGCGGCAGCGCGGCGAGCATGTCCTGGTACTCCTTCCGCACCACCGCGATCCGGTCCTGCTGCTGCTTGTCGCGCTGCGGGTTGCCGGGCAGCCGGTCCAGCCGCCGCTCGATCGCGGTGAGGTAGCGCAGCAGGTCGGGCAGGCGGGCGTACCCGGTCTCGGTGATGAACCCGGCGTGCACCAGGCCGGTGAGCTGGGCCCGGATGTCGGCCAGGGCCGCCACCACGGCCAGGTTCTGCGTCTTGCCGAGCCGCTGCTCCACCGCGTACGCGGCGGCGAGCACCCCGCGGACCCGGTCCATCACCTCGACCACGGTGTCCACCAGGTCGGCCCGGACCTTCTCCCGCAGGGCGGCGAAGCCCTCGGCGTCCCAGGCCGGCCCGCCGGCGTCGCCGACCAGCTTGTCGATGGCCGCCCCGGCGGCGTCGGAGATGAGCTGCTGCACACCGCCGTGCGGGTTGCGGCTCAGCGCCAGCTTCGCCTCGTTGGAGAGCCGCCCCTGCAGGAACTTCGCCGGTGACGGGACGGTCAGCCGAAGCAGCCGCCGCGTACCCGCCCAGTGCGCCGCCTCCTGCTCGGCCGGCGAGTCGAAGACCTTCACCCCGACCGTGTCGCCCTCGTCGACCAGGGCCGGGTACGCGGTCACGGCGTAACCGGAGCGGACCTGCTCGATGGTGCGAGGAAGATCGTCGATGCTCCACTCGCGCAGCCCGGTGCGGGCCACGTCCGGCGCGGCCGCCGCCACCACCTGGCGTACCTCCGCCTTGAGCTGGCGTTGCAGGGCCGGCAGGTCCTTGCCCTCGGCGACCGGCTTGTTCTCCTCGTCGAGCACCCGGAACCGGACCCGCAGGTGCGGCGGCAGCCGGTCCAGCTCCCACGCGTCGCGGGGCACGGTCACCCCGGTCATCCGGCGCAGCTGCCGGGTCAGCGCGTCGAGCAGTGGTTCCTCGCCGGCCGGCATCGCGGCGAGCGCCGCGCGGGCGTAGTCGGGCACCGGGACGAAGTTGCGGCGCACCGCCTTGGGCAGCGAGCGGATCAGCGCGACGACGAGTTCCTCGCGTAGCCCCGGCACCTGCCAGTCGAAGCTCTCCGCCGGCACCTGGTTGAGCAGCGGCAGCGGGATGTCGACGGTCACCCCGTCGGTGGGGGTGCCCGGCTCGAAGCGGTAGGTGAGCGGCAGCGTCACCCCCTCGGCGGACCACTCGTCGGGGTAGTCGGCCTCGTCCACGCCGCCCCGGTCGGCGTTGACCAGCAGCTCCCGGGTGAAGGTGAGCAGGTCGGGCCGCTCCCGGCGGGTCTGCTTCCACCAGGCGTCGAAGTGCCGCCCGGAGACCACGTCGGCGGGGATCCGCGCGTCGTAGAAGTCGAAGACGGTCTGGTCGTCGACGAGGATGTCCCGGCGCCGGGCCCGGTGCTCCAGCTCCTCGATCTCCGCGAGCAGGCGCGTGTTGTCGGCCCAGAACCGGTGGTGGGTCTGCCAGTCGCCCTCGACCAGCGCGTGCCGGATGAACAGCTCCCGGGACAGCGCCGGGTCGATCCGGCCGAAGTTGACCTTGCGCGAGGTGACCAGCGGGACGCCGTAGAGGGTCACCTTCTCGTAGGCCATCACGGCCGCCTGCTTCTTCTCCCAGTGCGGCTCGCTGTAGCTGCGTTTGACCAGGTGCTGCGCGAGCGGCTCGACCCACTCGGGCTCGACCCGGCCGGCCACCCGGCCCCAGAGCCGGGAGGTCTCCACCAGCTCGGCCGCCATCACCCAGCGCGGCGGCTTCTTGAACAGCGCCGAGCCGGGGAAGAGCGCGAACTTCGCGCCCCGGGCACCCAGGTACTCGTGCTTCTGCGCGTCCTTGAGCCCGACGTGCGACAGCAGCCCGGCCAGCAGGGACTGGTGCACCTTCGGGGTGTCGATCTCCTCCGGCAGGTCCGCGCCGCCCCGCCGCCGGCCGCCGCCGTCGGGACCGCCGGCCTCCCGCGCCGGTCGCCCGCCACCCTGTTCGGGGGTACGCAACACCTGGCGCAACTGGCTGACGATGTCCTGCCACTCGCGTACCCGCAGGTAGTTGAGGAACTCCGCCTTGCACATCCGGCGGAAGGCGCTGGACGACAGTTCGCGCTGCTGCTCGCGCAGGTGCCGCCACAGGTTGAGCAGCGACACGAAGTCCGACTCGCGGTCGGTGAACCGGGCGTGCGCCTGGTCGGCCTGGGCCTGCCTGTCGGCCGGCCGCTCGCGGGGGTCCTGGATCGACAGCGCGGCGGCGATCACCATCACCTCGGTGGCGCAGCCGTTGCGTTCGCCCTCGACGACCATCCGGGCCAGCCGCGGGTCGACGGGGAGCTGGGCCAGCCGCCGGCCCAGCGGGGTGAGCCGCCTCGCCGGGTCGGTCTCGGCCGGGTCCAGCGCGCCCAGCTCGTGCAGGAGGTTGACGCCGTCGGCCACGTTGCGCCGGTCCGGCGGGTCGATGAACGGGAACGCGGCGACGTCGCCGAGCCCGATCGAGGTCATCTGGAGGATGACCGAGGCGAGGTTGGTACGCAGGATCTCCGGGTCGGTGAACTCGGGGCGGGACAGGAAGTCCTGCTCGTCGTAGAGGCGGATGCAGATGCCGTCCGAGGTGCGCCCGCAGCGGCCCTTGCGCTGGTTGGCCGACGCCTGCGAGACCGGCTCGATCGGCAGCCGCTGCACCTTGAGCCGGCTGCTGTAGCGGGAGATGCGGGCCGTGCCCGGGTCCACCACGTACTTGATGCCGGGCACGGTGAGCGAGGTCTCCGCCACGTTGGTCGCGAGCACCACCCGGCGCCCGGCGTGCGGGGCGAAGACCCGGTGCTGCTCGGCGGTGGAGAGCCGGGCGTAGAGCGGCAGGATCTCGGTGCCGCGCAGCGCCGGCTTCTTCTCCACCAGCTTGCCCAGCGCGTCGGCGGTGTCCCGGATCTCCCGCTCGCCGCTGAGGAAGACCAGGACGTCGCCGGGCCCCTCGGCGGCCAGTTCCTCGACGGCGTCGCCGATGGCCTGGATCTGGTCCCGGACGTTCTCCTCGTCCTCCCCGTCGTCCTCGCCCTCGGCCACCTCCACCAGCGGCCGGTAGCGCACCTCGACCGGGTACGTCCGCCCGGAGACCTCGACCACCGGCGCCGGTACGCCGTCCGGCTGGTCGTCGGTGGGCGGCCCGGCGAAGTGCCGGGCGAACCGGTCGGTCTCGATGGTCGCCGAGGTGATGATCACCTTGAGGTCGGGCCGGCGGGGGAGCAGCTGCCGGAGGTAGCCGAGGATGAAGTCGATGTTGAGGCTGCGCTCGTGCGCCTCGTCGATGATCAGCGTGTCGTACTGGCGCAGCATCCGGTCGGTCTGCAACTCGGCCAGCAGGATGCCGTCGGTCATCAGCTTGACCAGGCTTCGGTCGCTCACCTGGTCGGCGAAGCGCACCTTGTAGCCGACCACGTCGCCCAGCTCGGTGCCGAGCTCCTCGGCGATCCGGTCCGCCACCGTACGCGCCGCGAGCCGGCGGGGCTGGGTGTGCCCGATCAGCCCGGTGATCCCGCGCCCCAGCTCCAGGCAGATCTTCGGCAACTGGGTGGTCTTGCCGGAGCCGGTCTCGCCGGCCACGATCACCACCTGGTGGTCGCGGATCGCCGCGGCGATGTCGTCCCTGCGCTCGCTGACCGGCAGTTGGGCGGGATAGGTGACCACCGGTACGGCGGCCCGCCGGCTCGCCAGCACCGCCTCGGCGCGGGCCACGTCGGCGGCGATCTCGCCGAGCGCCGCCTCCCGGCGCTGCGGGTCGCGCAGCCTGCGTACCCCGTCCAGCCGCCGTTGCAGGCGGCGCTGGTCACGGAACATCAGCGGACGGAGGCGGCGGTGCAGCTCGCGGACGGGGTCGGTCGCGGCGGGTGCGGCTGGATTCTGCATGTCGTCGCCAAGGATAGGCAGCCGCCGGCCGGACCGCCCCCGGGTTACCGCCGCACCGCCCCCGCCCGCCCGCGGTCACGGCCGTCAACGGCGTCCGGCAGGGGGCGCGCGGCGGCGCTCCGCCGGACTAGAGTAGGGCGCCGACCGACCTTGGCCACGGGGGATGGATGACGATGCGCGACACCGACCGGGCCCTGGTGCAGGCCGCCACGGCGGTCGCCAAGCTGCGTTGCCGCAGCGAGAACCACACGGTCGCCGCCGCCGCGCGGACCACCGACGGCCGGGTCTTCACCGGGGTGAACGTCTACCACTTCACCGGCGGCCCCTGCGCCGAGGTGGTCGCCGTCGGCGCTGCCGCCACCCAGGGCGTCACCGAGTTGGAGACGATCGTCGCCGTGGGCGACCGGGGGCGCGGGGTGATCCCGCCCTGCGGGCGCTGCCGGCAGGTGCTGCGCGACTACTTCCCCACCGTCCGGGTGATCGTCGGCCCGATGGACGCGCTGCGCGTGGTGCACGTCGCCGAGCTGCTGCCGGAGACGTACGTCTGGGCCGACCAGCAGCTCGACGGGCCCGCCGGCCCGGTCCCCGCGCCGCGACCGGCCGACTGACGTCCCGGGCCGTCAGTCGCCGGCCGCGGCCTCCAGCATCGACCGGGGCATCGGCACGCTCTCGAACCGCACGTTGCCCTCCGGCACCATCCAGCTCATCACCTGCGCGGTCAGCCTGCCGGCCCGGACGGCCGGGTCGTTGTGGTACAGCTCGCGGGCCTCCTCCGGGGCGATGGAGAGGACGACGAATCCGCACAGCCCTTCGTCGTCGGTGTCGACGAACGGGCCCGCCGCCAGGACGAGCCCCTGCTCCACCAGCCCCGCGTGGTGGGCCAGGTGGGCGTCGCGCAACCGGTCGGCCGCGTCCAGCGGCAGCTCCGGCACCTCCGCCGGCCGGGCCAGGAGCACCACGGTGTGCTGGTCGAATCGCATGCCCACACCCTAGGGCGGGTCCGGGCCGTCACTGTCCGGAACCGGCGCGTCCGCCCAGGTCAGCGCCGACTGGATCGACACCCGCGAGTTAGGCGACGGCAGGCCGTTCGGCTACGGTAAGGCGACCCTAAGCGCGAACGTGCAGGAGTTTCGTGACCACCCTCGCCATCCGACCGGCACCGGCCGGCGGTCGGACCGGCGGCCGGGCCGGCCGCCGCGTGGCGGTCACCGTCGCTGCCGCACTGGTGCTGCTGCTGGCCGTGCTGGCGAGCTTCGCGCTCGGCAGCCGGCCGCTCGCCGTCGACGACGTGTGGCGCGCGTTGGTCGCCCCGGACGGCGGCGAGGCCACCACCATCGTCCGGGACCTGCGCATGCCGCGCACCGCGCTCGGCCTCGCCGTCGGGCTGGCGCTCGCCGTGGCCGGGGTGCTCCTCCAGGCGCTCACCCGCAACCCGCTGGCCGAACCGCGCATCCTCGGCATCAGCGCCGGCGCCTCGTTCGGCGTGGTGCTGGCCATCTCCGTCTTCGGCGTGGGCACCCTCGCCGGGTACGTCTGGTTCGGCATCGGCGGCGCGCTCCTCGCCGGGCTGCTGGTCTTCGCCGTCGCCGCCAGCGCCCGCGACGGCGCCAGCCCGGTCACCCTCGCGCTGGTCGGCGCGGCCCTCGACGCCAGCCTCGCCTCGGTGGTGTACGCGCTGCTCAGCATCGACTCCCGCACCTTCGAGGAGTACCGCTTCTGGGTGGTCGGCGGGCTGACCGGCCGCGACCTCACGGTGGCCGGCCAGGTGCTGCCGTTCGTGCTCGCCGGGCTCGCCCTGGCCGCCCTGGTCGCCCGGGGCCTGGACGCGCTCGCCCTCGGCGACGACGTGGCCCGGGGCCTCGGGCACCGGATCGGGCTGGTCCGCATCGGCGGTGGGATCGCCGCCGTGCTGCTCACCGGGGCGGCCGTCGCCGCCGCCGGGCCGATCGCGTTCGTCGGGCTGGCCGTGCCGCACCTCGCCCGCGCGCTGGTCGGGGCCGACCACCGCTGGACGCTCGCGGTCTCCGCCCTGCTCGGGCCCGCGCTGCTGCTCGGCGCCGACGTCGTCGGCCGGCTGGTCGCCCCGCCGGGAGAGGTGCCCGCCGGCATCGTCACCGCGCTGGTCGGCGCCCCGCTGCTGGCCTTCCTGGTGCGCCGGGCGAAGGTGGTGACGGCGTGACCGCCCCGACCGTCGAGCGGCCGGTACGCCGGTCCCGCCCGGGCGTCGCCGCCCTGCCCGGTCGCGCACTGGTGCGCCTCGGCCCGGTCAGCGTGCAGGTCCGCCGCCGCTCGGTGCTGGTCGCCGCGACGCTGGTGGTGCTGCTGCTGGCAGCCGGGTTGCTCAGCCTCTGCCTCGGCACCCCGTACGTCGCACTGCCCGACGTGCTGCGCGCCCTCTCCGGCACCGGCACCCCGTACGACCTGGTCGTGCTCGACCTGCGGCTGCCCCGGCTGGTGCTGGCCGCGGTGGCCGGCGCGGCCTTCGGGGTGGCCGGCACGCTGATCCAGAGCGTGGCCCGCAACCCGCTCGCCAGCCCCGACGTGGTCGGCGTCACCCAGGGCGCCGGCCTCGCCGCGACGGTGGCCCTGACCACCGGCGCCGCGGCGGTGCTCGTGGCCCCGGCGGCGCTGGTCGGCGGCCTGGTCGCCGCCGTGCTGCTGTTCGCCCTCGGCGCCCGGCACGGGCTGGCCGCCCAGCGGTTCGTGCTCGCCGGGGTGGCGGTCGCCTTCGCGTTGCGGGCCCTGACCGAGGTGGTCATGCTCACCGCCGACCCGATCGACGGGATGCGCGCGCAGATCTGGCTGATCGGCACGCTCGCCGGCCGGGGCTGGACCGAGACCCTGTGGATCGCCCTCACCCTGGTCGCGCTCCTGCCGGTGCTCGCCTGGGCCGGCTGGGCGCTGAACAGCACCGCCCTGGACGACGACACCGCCCGGGGCATCGGCCTGCGCCCGGTGGCCCGCCGGATCGGCCTCGCCGGCACCGGGGTGGTGGCCGCCGCGATGGTCACCGCCCAGGTGGGCGCGGTGGACTTCGTCGCCCTGGTCGCCCCGCAACTGGCCCGCCGGCTGGTCCGCGCCGAGCGCCCGCCGCTGGTCTGCGCCGCGCTGCTCGGGGCGCTGCTGCTGGTGCTGGCCGACCTGGCCGGCCGGCGGTTGTTCGCCCCCACCCAGCTGCCCGCCGGCGTGCTGACCGCCGCCATCGGCGGCCCGTACCTGATCTTCCTGCTGGTCCGTGGCCGGCGGCGGTCCTCGTGATGTCCCACCCTGGCAAGGAGGCGTGATGCTCTCCACCCGTGATCTGGTCGCCGGCTACGACGAGCGGACCGTGCTGGACGGGCTCGACCTTGAGCTGCCCGGCGACGCGTTCACGGTGATCGTGGGGCCCAACGCCTGCGGCAAGTCCACCCTGCTGCGCACGTTGGCCCGCCTGCTCACCCCCCGGCGCGGCGCCGTGCTGCTGGACGGCACCGCGATCCGGGACCTGCCGACGCGCGAGGTCGCCCGCCGGCTCGGCGTGCTGCCGCAGAGCCCGCTGGTGCCGGAGGGGGTGACCGTGGCCGACCTGGTCGGCCGGGGCCGGCAGCCCTACCAGCGGTGGTGGCGGCAGTGGTCGGAGTCCGACAGCGCCGCCGTCGACCGGGCGATGGCGCTCGCCGACGTGACCGGGCTGGCCGACCGGCCGGTGGACACCCTCTCGGGCGGCCAGCGGCAGCGCGTCTGGATCGCCATGACCCTCGCCCAGGACACCGAGGCGCTGCTGCTGGACGAGCCGACCACCTTCCTCGACCTCGCCCACCAGGTGGAGGTGCTGGACCTGCTGCACCGGCTGCGCGTCGAGCGGGGCCGCACGGTCGTCGCCGTGCTGCACGACCTCAACCAGGCCGCCCGGTACGCCGACCACCTGATCGCGATGCGCTCCGGCGCCGTGGTGGCCGCCGGGCCGCCCCGGCAGATCCTCACCGCCGACCTGGTCCGGGACGTCTTCGGGCTCGACTGCGTGGTCGTGCCCTGCCCCGTGACCGGGGCGCCCCTGGTGGTGCCCGCGCTCACCAGCCCCTCGCTGGCCCGGCCCTCCGGCGCGGCTGGCCTGGCTGGCTCCGCTGGCCCGTCCGGCGCGGCTGGCCTGGCTGGCTCCGCTGGCCCGTCCGGCGCGGCTGGCCCGGCTGGCTCCACTGACGCGGCCGGCTCCGTCGGCCCCGCCCCGGCGGGCGCGCCGACGCCTGCGCCCCGCCCCTCCGCCGGTCCCGCGGTCAACTCGCGCACCGGCTCGTACCCCTCGAAAGGAATCTGATGCGTCGTCTCGCCGCCGCCCTCACCGCGGCGCTAGCCCTCGGCGTCGGTCTCACCGCCTGCGGTGAGAGCGACCCGGTCGCCGACACCACCGCCGGGGAGACCCGGGAGATCGTCCACGCCATGGGCACCGCCAAGGTGCCGGCGGACCCGAAGCGGGTCGTCGTGCTCGACACCGACAAGATCGACACCGCGCTGTCCCTCGGCATCACCCCGGTCGGCGCCGCCACCGCCGGCGAGGCACGGAGCTGGCCGACCTACTTCGGCGAGGAGAAGCTCGCCGGCATCAAGGAGGTCGGGGTGCTCACCGAGCCCGACCTGGAGGCCATCAACGCCCTCAAGCCGGACCTGATCCTGGGCAGCAAGTTCCGCCAGGAGAAGTTCTACGACGAGCTGGCCGCCATCGCGCCGACCGTCTTCACCGAGAAGGTCGGCATCACCTGGAAGGAGAACTTCCTCCTCGACGGCAAGGCGCTCGGCAAGGAGCAGCAGGCCAAGGACCTGCTCACCGCGTACGAGACCCGGGCCAAGGAGTTCGGCGCCAAGCTCGGCAATGCGGCCGACCGCAAGGTCTCCATCGTCCGCTTCATGCCGACCGAGATCCGCGTGTACGGGCCGGACTCGTTCTCCGGCATCGTGATCGGCGACACCGGCCTGGGGCGCCCCGAGCGGCAGCAGTTGACCGGCAAGGAGGACCGGCGGATGGACCGGGTCAGCCCGGAGCGCATCGGCGAGGTCGACGGGGACGTCATCTTCGTGACCGCGTACGGCGAGAAGTCCGCCGCCGAGCAGGCCAAGGTCACCAGCGGGACGCTCTGGAAGGCACTGCCCGCGGTCAAGGCCGGCAAGGCGCACGTCGTGTCCGACGAGATCTGGATGACCGGCATCGGCGTCGGCGCCGCCAACAAGATCGTCGACGACCTGGAGAAGTACCTCACGGCCTGACCCCGCCCGCACCCTCGTTCCTTAAGTTCGCTCGTTCCGTGGGTGCGCTCGTTCCGTGGGTGCGCTCGTTCCGTGGGTGCGCTCGTTCCGTGGGTGCGCTCGTTCCGTGGAAGTGCGCTCGTTCCCTGAAGTAGTGGCCTTCCGCCCAGCGGAAGGCCACTACTTCCATGTTCGAGCGCGATCATGCCGGTGCGACGGGCTCACCTTGGGCCCTCGCCTTGGGGCCCGGCCTTTGGGCCCGGCCTTTGGGCTCAGCCGTGGGGCCGGAGTCCGCGGGAGCGCAGGGCGGCACGGACCTCCGCGAGGAAGCCGTCGAAGTCCTCTCGTAGCCGCTTCGCCGTCACGTGCAGCACGATCCAGCCGGTGCCGACGAGCCGATTGAGCCGGCGGCGATCCTGGTGGAACTGCGCGGGATCGTCGTGCCACAACCCGTCGTACTCGACGGCCACCTTGAACTCCGGCCAGGCCAGGTCCAGCCGGGCGACGAACCGACCGCCCTCGGTGACGACCCACTGGGTCCGTGGCCGGGGCAGCCCGGCCAGCACGAGGCGAACCCGGGTCCGTGACTCCTGCGGCGACTCGGCCCCGGGGTCGGCCAGGTCGACGGCGCGCAGCAGCGATCGCCAGCCCCGACGACCGGCGCGCGCGAGGGCGTACTCCCGTAGGGCGGACACGTCGGTGAGCCGGCGCGCCAGCAGGCCATCGATGACGACGACCGCCTCGACCAGGTCGAGCCACCGGGCCAGGTCCCAGCAGGTACGCGCCGGTGAGGTGACCAGGACGCCGGCGAGGTCCACGACATCCTCAGGATCGATCTCGCCCCGATGGATCCGCAGCCCGGTGAGCGGGCCACGCCGACGCCCGGGCGCCATGTCAGCCCTTCGCCCCGACGCCGTGGCCGCGCGCGTCGACACCGAGGTCGCACGCGTCGACACCGAGGTCGCGCCCGTCGACACCGAGGTCGCGCCCGTCGACGTAGGGGTCCCGCTCCTGGGCGTTGGGATCGCGCCCGCCGTTGCTGAGGTCATGTCCGTCGCCCTGGTCGGGTCTGTCGACGGTGCGGCCGCTGGCGTTGATGTCGGGGTCGCGTCCGCTGGCGCCGAGGTCGCGTCTGTTGACGATTTGGTCGCGTCCGCTGACGCCGAGGTCGCGTCTGTCGACGGTGTGGTCGTGTCCGGTGCGCCGGGGAACGGGCTCGGCGTCAGTACCTCGACCGGCTCGTGGGCGGGCACCTGGCCCACCCCGTGGAGGGCGGCGGCGGAGCGACCGGCGATGGCGGTGCCTCGCGGAACCAGCCAACGGGTCACGACACTGCACCGGTCGCGATGGGTGACCGTGAGGTGGGAATCCGCGTACACGTCGCGGAACAGCGGACGCCAGGCGGAACTGCGCAGGTCGTTGCGGGTGAGCAGGCCACGGGAGATGGCGGTGGACCCGCGGAAGATCCGACCGCGCAACTGTGGCGGCCGGCGTGGCGCCTTCGACATGCCGTCCACGCTGCCGGATCGCCTCGCCGCGCGTTGACCCCTGTGGATAACCGTCGCCGAGCACTTAGCGAGATCGCGCTCGAACAAGGAAGTAGTGGCCTTCCACCGTGGAGAGGCCACTACTTCCTGGATCGAGCGCGATCTTCAAACGCGCGTCACGCGTCACGCGTCACGCGTCACGCGTCACGCGTCACGCGTCACGCGTCACGCGTCGTGGGGCGTGCGGAGCGGGGCGTGGGGCGTGACGCGTGCGGAGCGGGGCGTGGGGCGTGGGGCGTGCGGAGCGGGGCGTCGGTGGTGTGGGTGGGCGGGCGGGTCAGGCGGCGGTGGCCCAGATGGCCTGGAAGGCGGCCGCCTCGCCGGCCAGCCAGCGTTCGATCTGCTCGGGGCGGGCGTCGGCGGGCATCCGGTGGGCTTCGCCCCGGCGGACGTCGACCAGGACCGGCTCGGCGTGCGGAAGCACCACGTCCATGTGTCGGGCCATCAGGTGCAGGGTGGCGAGCGCCGCCTCCTCGCTGGGCGGGGCCTCGTCGAAGTGCAGGCGGACGGCCTCGACGCGGCCGTCGGCGTGGCGTACGCCGAACTGGGGGTTGATCTTGACGGGTAGGTCGCCGAGCATGGCGAGCGCGTCGCGGGTCTGGGCGAGGTCGACGGCCCTCGGGTCGCCGAGCGAGTGCAGCCAGGCCGTCGCGCCGGGAACGAGGGCCTGGTAGAGCGGGCGCCAGCGGGGCTTGACCACGTCGACCACCTGGTCGAGGTGGGTGCCGCCGGTGTGGAAGGCGATGTCGGCCTTGAGCGCCTTGACGAACTGGCCGTGCGGGTTGAAGCCGGAGCGGCTGGCCCGCTGCTTGCGCAGGCCCCCGACGAAGGTGGCCTTGGTCGGGCCGGTGCGGTCGACGTAGCGGGTGAAGCCGAGCAGCGTGGCGTAGGGGGTGAGTGGGGCGGAAGCGGGCGTGGTCACGGGCGTCCTCCCAGGTCAGCGACCTCGATTAGTACACACATTCTAATCGACGGGTGTGACATCTCCCAGGGTTTGGAGGGGTCTCTCGCGTCCCGGCGGATCGCCACGCCGGTCGGTCAGCGCGGTGCCTGGGTGGCCGGGATCCGGCGCGGACATCCGACGGCCTCCGGGGTGATCTCGCGGGGCCCCGTGGCCTCCCGCCGGACCTCGAAACGTACGCAGATGTTGTGGTGCGTCGGCTCGCTTCCCCAACCGTCGGACGCGACGCCCACCATCACCACCTCGACCGTGGCCAGCAGCCCCACCCCGTGTGCGTCAGGGTCGTGGATGGAGGAGTCGAGGCGCTCACCCCCGGTCCCGGCCACGAGGCGGTCGAGCACCGACTGGTTGCTCGCCCAGCCGCGCATGCTGAGCGAGTCGGTGGCCCACGGCTCGGTCTCGTGGGCGACCTGCTCGGCCCGCGTCATGACCTCGGCTCGCGCGGTGTCGTGGCTGGAGCGGGCGCATCCGGCGGACGACAGCACGACGAGGCAGGCCAGGAGCCCGCCGGCGCCCGTGGCCCACCGACCGGCCCGGCCGGGCGTCCGCCCGGTGACGACAATGCGCGGTGACATGACGCCAGCAGACCAGTCGTCCTGCCCGCGCGCATCCGTCCGGATACTCAGCCGCCGGGAAGGAACGGCGTCCTAGAGCTGCCCCACGGAGGTGATCCGGACGACCGCGGCGCCGATCTCGTCGGAGGCGGCGAGGTCGATCTCGGCGCTGATCCCCCAGTCGTGGTCGCCCTCGGGGTCGTCGAGGATCTGCCGGACCGTCCACCGCTCCCGGCCCTGCTCGATCATGAGCAGCGCCGGGCCGCGGGCGTCCGGCCCCACCCCGATCGAGTCGTACGCCTCGAAGTACGGCTCCAGCGCGTCGGCCCAGGCGTCCGCGTCCCAGCCCGACGCGGTGTCCAGCTCGCCGAGGTCGTACCAGCGGCGCAGGGCGGCCAACTCGACCCGGCGGAACAGGGCGTTACGTACCAGCACCCGGAAGGCCCGGGCGTTGCGGGTGACCGCCGGTACCCGGTCGTCCAGCGCCTCCGCGGCCTCGGCGGCGTCGGTGGGGTTGCGCAGCCGCTCCCACTCGTCGATGAGGCTGGAGTCGACCTGCCGGACCAGCTCGCCGAGCCACTCGATGAGGTCGACCAACTCCTCGGTCTTGGCGTCCTCGGGCACCGTCTGCCGCAGCGTCTTGTACGCGTCCGCGAGGTAGCGCAGGACCAGGCCCTCCGACCGGGTCAGACCGTAGAACTGCACGAACTCGGTGAAGGTCATCGCCCGCTCGTACATGTCCCGGACGACGGACTTGGGGGAGAGCTGGTGGTCGGCCACCCACGGGTGCCCCTGCCGGTACATCTCGTACGCCGAGTCCAGCAGCTCCGCGAGGGGCTTGGGCCAGGTCACCTCGTCGAGGAGTTCGAGCCTCGCCTCGTACTCGATGCCCTCGGCCTTCATCGCGGCGACCGCCTCGCCGCGGGCCTTGAACTGCTGCGCGGAGAGCACCTGGCGCGGGTCGTCCAGGATCGACTCGACCACCGAGAGCACGTCGAGGGCGTACGCGGGGGACTCGACGTCGAGCAGCTCGATAGTGGCCAGCGCCAGCGGGGAGAGCGGCTGGTTGAGGGCGAAGTCGAGCTGGAGGTCGACGGTGAGGCGGACCCGCCGGCCGGCCTCGTCGGGCTCGTCGAGCTGCTCGACGACCCCACCGGCCCGCAGTGCCCGGTAGATGGCGACGGCGCGCCGGATGTGCCGGCGCTGGGCGGCGCGGTCCTCGTGGTTGTCGGTGAGCAGGTGCCGCATCGCGGCGAACGCGTCGCCGGGGCGGCCGATGACGTTGAGCAGCATCGAGTGGCTGACCTGGAAGCTGGAGGTGAGCGGCTCCGGCTCGGCCTCGATCAGGCGGTCGAAGGTGGGCCTGCCCCAGCCGATCGAGCCCTCCGGCGGCTTCTTGCGCACCACCTTGCGGCGCTTCTTCGGGTCGTCGCCGGCCTTGGCCAGCGCCTTCTCGTTGTCGATGACGTGCTCGGGGGCCTGCACGACCACCCGGCCGACGGTGTCGAAGCCGGCCCGCCCGGCCCGCCCGGCGATCTGGTGGAACTCGCGGGCCTTCAACAACCGGGTACGCACCCCGTCGTACTTGGACAGGCCGGTGAACAGCACGGTGCGGATCGGCACGTTGATCCCGACGCCGAGGGTGTCCGTGCCGCAGATGACCTTGAGCAGGCCGGCCTGGGCCAGGGTCTCGACGAGCCGGCGGTACTTGGGCAGCATCCCGGCGTGGTGCACGCCGATGCCGTGCCGGACCAGCCGGGACAGGGTCTTGCCGAACCCGGAGGTGAACCGGAAGTTCCCGATCGCGGTGGCGATCATGTCCTTCTCGGCGCGGGTGCAGACGTTGACGCTCATCAGCGCCTGGGCGCGTTCCAGGGCGGCGGCCTGGGTGAAGTGCACGACGTAGACGGGTGCCTGCCTCGTCTCCAGCAGCTCTTCGAGGGTCTCGTGCAGCGGCGTCATCGCGTACGAGAAGAGGAGCGGGACCGGCCGCTCGGCCGAGCGGACGACGGCGGTGGGGCGGCCGGTGCGCCGGGCCAGGTCGTCGACGAAGCGGGTGGTGTCGCCCAGCGTGGCGGACATCAGGACGAACTGCGCCTGCGGCAGCTCGATGAGCGGCACCTGCCAGGCCCAGCCCCGGTCCGGCTCGGCGTAGAAGTGGAACTCGTCCATGATCACCTGGCCGACGTCGGCGCGGTCGCCCTCGCGCAGCGCCAGGTTGGCCAGGATCTCGGCGGTGCAGCAGATGATCGGCGCGTCGGCGTTGACGCTCGCGTCGCCGGTCAGCATGCCCACGTTGTCCGCGCCGAAGATCTCGCAGAGGGCGAAGAACTTCTCCGACACCAGCGCCTTGATCGGGGCGGTGTAGAAGGTCGTCCGGTCGTCGGCCAGGGCCGCGAAGTGCGCCGCGATCGCGACCAGGCTCTTGCCGGAGCCGGTCGGCGTATTCATGATCACGTTTGCGCCGGAGACGATCTCGATGACCGCCTCCTCCTGGTGGGGGTAGAGGTCGAGGCCGCGCTCCTTCGCCCAGCCGGCGAACGCGTCGAAGAGGGTGTCGGGGTCGGCGCTTGTCGGCAGCGCGGCGGTGAGCGTCATAGCCCGTCCATGGTGCCTGGATCATGCCCCTGAGCGCCAACCGGCCCCGGGCGGGTGAGGTGTTAGGAAGGGCCCCCTGTACAACGGAATCCGTTAACAGGGTGCCCTTCCTAACCCGAGCGGCGGCGGTAGAGCAGGTCGAAGATGGGGCGGCCGGCGCGCAGGGCCCGCCGCTCGAACTTGGTGACCGGGCGGTGCGCGGGGCGGGGCGCGAAGCCGTCGTGGGCGTTGACCAACTCGGGATCGGCGTCCAGGGTCTCCCGCATCGACTCGGCGTACTCGGCCCAGTCGGTGGCGCAGTGCAGGGTGCCGCCAGCCGCCAGGCGGGAACGCAGCAGCGCGACGTGGGCCGGCTGGATGATCCGCCGCTTGTGGTGGCGGGACTTGGGCCAGGGGTCGGGGAAGAAGACGTGCACGGCGTCCAGTGCCCCCGCCGGCAGGCCCGCGACGAGGTCCAGCGCGTCGCCCTGCGCGACCCGTACGTTGCGCAGGCCGTGCCGGTCCACCAGGTCCAGCAGGTTGGCGATTCCGGGCGTGTGCACCTCGACCGCCAGATAGTCTCGGTCCGGATCGGCGGCGGCCATCTCGGCCGTGGTGTCGCCCATCCCGGAACCGATCTCCAGCACCACCGGGGCCCCGCGGCCGAACAGGTCGGTCAGGTCCACCGGCGTGCCGGGGCGGTCCGGGACGTGCAGGCCGTAGACCGGCCAGAGCCGGTCCAGGGCGTCGGTCTGGCGGCTGCTCATCCGGCCACGGCGCGGATGGAAGGTCCGGATCGTCCGGGCGGCGGGCGGCGCGGGGACGGCGGCGGCGGAGTCGATGGAGGTCACAGCGACCCGAGCGTACGCGACGATCGCGCCGGATCGGATGTGATGTTCGCCCGGGGATGAGAGGATCCATCCCGTACGGCAGACCGGGTGCCTGGTGATGCCCGGCACTGCCCCAACGCGCCGGGAGGGGGCGTCGTGTCGGTGCACCGCGGGGGAGTGGCGCTGGCGATCGCGACCGTGTTCGTCGGTCCCCTGCTCGCGACCACGCCGGCCCGCGCCGTGCCGGTGGGTGCACCCCAGCCGGGGCCGCCCGGGCCGACCGTCTTCGTGGAGGTCAGCCCGAGCACGGTGGAGCCCGGCTTCCTGGTCGGTATCCGGGCCAGCTGCCGGGACAATTCCGTGCCCGCCACCGTGGTCTCGGACGCCTTCGGCCGGGTGCAGGTGCAGCCCCAGGGCTCCACGCTGACCGCCGCGCCGATGGTGCGGGAGCGCACCCGGCCCGGCAACTACCGGATCAAGCTGGAGTGCCGCGACGGCGAGACCGCCTCGACCATGCTCCAGGTCGTGAAGGCCGTGAAGCCCAGTCGCGACCGTCGTGCCGGGCCTCCCGCTCGCGGCCCCGCGACCGGGTTCGGCGGAGGTGCCGGCGGCGTCACCGGCGGCTTGCTGATCCCCGGTGGCATCGCGCTGACCGTGACCGGCATCGTGTTCGCGGTACGGGCGGCACGTCGGCCGCGTACCGCCCGTCGCTGAGGCCGGTCATGGCCCCTTCGCCCGCCCCGCGCCCCACCGCCGCGACGGCCCGGGATCCCCGGCCGCCCGGGCGTCGTCCCTGGTCGGTGCCGCTGGCTGTGGTGCTGGTGCTGGCCGGGGTCTTCGCCACCGGCGCGGGGCTGGGGCGCACTGCCGGGCCGCTCGACTGGGCCGCCGGCGGGGGGCAGGAGCGGCCGGCCCGCAGCGAGAGCGGGGCGCTGTCGGCCAGCCGGCCCGTACGGCTGTCGGTCCCCGCGATCAACGTGTCCGCGCCGGTGGCGCCCGTCGGGCAGGCCCGGGACGGGTCCATCGCCGTCCCGCCGCTGGAGCGGGCCGACGAGACCGGCTGGTACGACCGGGGCCCGACCCCTGGCGAGCCCGGTCCGTCGGTCATCGTCGGGCACGTCGACACCAGGGACGGCCCGTCGGTCTTCTACGACCTGCACAAGTTGCGCCCGGGCGACACGGCCGAGGTGACCCGGGCCGACGGCTCGGTCGTGGTGTTCCGGGTCGACTCGGTGGAGCACTTCCCCAAGGACCGGCTGCCGGCGGAGCGGGTCTACGGCGACGAGGGCCCCCCGGGCCTGCGCCTGATCACCTGCGGCGGCGACTGGCTCGGCGGCCGGACGGGCTACGCCGACAACATCATCGCCTTCGCCACCCTCCTCACCTCCCACACCCCCTAACCCCGCCCCCCGACCCGACCCCCGTCCCGCCTGACCCCGTTGATCATGGCGTTAGCGGCACTAATGGAGATCGAACTCGCCGCTAACGCCATGATCAACGCGTGGGGGCGGGGGAGGGGAAGAGGGAGGGAGGGGTTAGGGGCGGGGTGGGACCTGTTGGACCACCTCGAACTCCAGGAGGGTGGCGCCGGAGGCGACCGGGGGGCGCTTCTCGCCCGTGCCGGCGTGGGCGGCGCGGGACGGGCCGGTGGCCCAGGCCTGGTAGGCCTCCTCGCTCTCCCAGCGGGTGTAGACGAAGTAGCGGTTCTCGCCGGCGACCGGACGCAGCAGCTCGAAGCCGAGGAAACCGGGGGAATTCTCCACCGCTCCGGCCCGGGCGGCGAACCGCTTCTCCAGTTCCTCGCCGGCGCCGGGCGGGACGTCGATCGCGTTGATCTTCACGACTGCCATGACTCCCACCCTAGCCACGGGCACCGGGCTCAGAACGACTCGACCGCCGGAACCAGGTCGGCGTCCACCACGATCGGCGCGTGGTCGGAGGGGCCCTTGCCCTTGCGGGCCTCCCGGTCCACGTACGCCGAGCGGACCGCCCGCGCGAAGGGCGCCGAGGCGTAGACGAGGTCGATCCGCATGCCCTTGTTCTGGTGGAACATCCCCGCCCGATAGTCCCAGTAGGTGAACGGGTGCGGGCCCTTCATCGGGGTGGGCACCACGTCGGCGAGCCCCAGGTCGCGTAGCGCCGCGAGGGCCGCCCGCTCTGCCGGGGTGACGTGCGTGGAGTGGGTGAACAGGGCCGGGTCCCAGACGTCGGCGTCGGTGGGCGCGACGTTGAAGTCACCGCTGACCACCAGCGGCCGGCTGCCGGCCAGCTCCGTCTCCACCGCGTCCCGCAGCGCCGCGAACCAGGCCAGTTTGTACGCGTAGTGCGGGTCGTCCGGAGCCCGGCCGTTCGGCACGTAGACCGACCAGACCCGGACCCCGTCGCAGGTCGCCGAGATGGCCCGGGCCTCCGGTTCGGGGAACCCGGGCTCGCCGGGGAACCCCACCGCCACGTCGGCCAGGCCGACCCGCGACAGGATGGCGACCCCGTTCCACCGGCCGTCGCTGTGGCTGGCCACCTCGTAGCCCAGCTCGCCCACCTCGGCCACCGGGAAGGAGCCGTCCGGGCACTTGGTCTCCTGGAGGCAGACCACGTCGGGCCCGGTGCCGGCCAGCCAGTCCAGCAGCCGGGGCAGGCGGGCCTTCACCGAGTTCACGTTCCAGGTCGCCAGGCGCATGTGACCAGCCTGCCCCATCCGCGCCCCCGGCGCCGCGTCAGGTGCCCGGGGTGTCGCCCGGGCGGGTCTGCTCGGCCAGGAAACGCTCCAGCTCGGCGCCGAGTTCGTCGGCGGTGGGCAGCGGCCCGGCCTCGGCGGCGAGCAGGTTCTTCTCGCCCCGGCCCCGCGCGAACGCGTCGTACTGCTCCTCCAGGGCCTGCACGAGCTGGGCGGCGTCGTCGGTCTGGGCGACCTGCCGGTCGATTTCCACCCGCACCACCTCGGCCGCCGAGCGCAGCCCGTCGCGGGGCAGCAGCAGCCCGGTGCTGCGGGACACGGAGGCGAGCAGCACCTCGGCGGCGGCCGGGTACTCGGTCTGCGCCACGTAGTGCGGCACGTGGGCGGCGAAGCCGAGCGCGTCGCGGCCCAGCTCGCCGAGGCGGTACTCCAGCAGGTGCCCGACGCTGCCCGGCACCTGCACCCGCTGCAGCCACGGCTCGTAGCCGGCGATCAGCTCGCGGCGGGTCGCGTGCGCGGTCACCCCGGCGGGCCGGCTGTGCGGCACCGCCATCGGGATGGAGTTGAGCCCCACGGTGAGCCGGACGTCCAGCCGCGCGGAGAGCCCGGCCACCGCGGCCACGAAGCGTTCCCACTGCAGGTCCGGCTCCGGGCCGGTGAGCAGCAGGAAGGGGGTCTCGTCGTCGTCGCGCAGCAGGTGCAGTTCCAGTTCCGGGGCGTCGTACGCCTCCCAGTGGTCCTCGACGAAGGTCATCACCGGGCGGCGCGAGCGGTAGTCGAAGAGCTGGTCGACGTCGAACCGGGCGATCGGGCGGGCGTCCAGCGAGGTGAGCAGCTGCTCCCTGGCCAGCCGCGTGGCGCTGCCCGCGTCGACGAAGCCGGTGAGGGTCTGGATCAGGACCGGCTGACCGAGGTCGGGCAAATCGTCGGTGAGCTCGTAGAGCTCGTGTGGGTCGAGCACCGGTGCGGACCTCCCTGGTCGTGCGAACGCCGGTGCCGTGCGGGGACGGCACCCCGTTCGGGGAACGTACCCGCCATCCTCGTGCATTCCTTGCCAGGTCTCGCCACGGGTCGTCCCGTGACCAGTAATCGGGCTGTATGCCCGCAAGTCCACCGCCGGGCGGCGAGGGACGTCCATTGGGATGACATCCCCCCTGGCCGAACGGTGGAGTTTGGTGATCGAGGGACGGATGTCGGGGTTTTGCCCGTGTTCCGGGCCGGATGGGGCGCGTGAGGGCGACCCGGAGGTCTGCCGGGTGCGCGAGATCCGTCCCTTCGGCTGCCCGACGCGGCCGGAGCGTCCGGCTGACCAGGGCTATTTCGTGAGATATGCCACGAGATCACCCCAGGTGATCGGAGTTTCGGCGTGCCTAGCCTCGGCTGATGCCTGACGACCGCACCCTCGACCAGCAGAGCGCCCCCGGTGACCCGGTCGACCGTTCGGACGACACCCCCTCGTCCGGCCGGTTCGCCGCCGTGCGTTCCGCCACGACGTACGCCCGGCTGCTGGCACCCGGGCCGGCCCGGGCCCGGATCGCCCTCGCCGCCGGCGTGCTGTGCTGCCTCGGCCTGACCGCCGTCGCCCAGGGCGCGGGGAACGGGTCCGCCGACCCGGTCCCGGCCGCCGCCCCCTCCGCGCTCGCCGAGCGGGCCGAGCCGGACCCGGCCTCCCGCGACGCGGAGCGCGTCCCCGCCGCCCCGGCCAGCCCCACCCGCGCCGCCGACCCGGACGCCACCACCCCCGCACCGAGGAGGACCGCGCGCAAGCCGGTCGACCCGACCCCGGTCGTCGGCCTCGACGGCGCCCAGATGGACAACGCCGAGGCGATCGTGCGCACCGGGCGGAAGATGGAGATGCCCCGGCGGGCGCTGGTGATCGCCGTCGCCACCGCGATGCAGGAGAGCAACCTCTACAACGTCGCCAGCGGGGTGCTCCCGGAATCCCGGAACTACCCCCACCAGGGCATCGGCTGGGACCACGACTCGGTCGGGCTGTTCCAGCAACGCTCCAGCAGCGGCTGGGGCGAGGTCGGGCAGCTCATGGACCCGGAGTTCGCCACCCGGCAGTTCCTCGCCGCGCTGGCGCGGGTGCCCGGCTGGCAGCAGATGCGGCTGACCGACGCTGCCCAGGCGGTGCAGATCTCCGCCTACCCGGAGCACTACGCCAAGCACGAGTGGCGGGCCACCAAGGTCGTCGAGGCGGTCCTGGAGGCCGGGCAGTAAGCTTGATCAACCACAGTGGACGGTTGTCGATCCGGCGTCCGGGGTACAGATGTTGTCTCTCCGAGGTACACATGGAGCAGGCACCACCGACAGGAGGACGACATGTCTCTGATGCAGCGGATCAGCACCTTCCTGCGCTCGCCCAAGGGGCAGCAGTTGGTCGAGCGCGGCCGGCGCGAGCTGGCCAAGCCCGGCACCCAGCAGAAGCTGAAGGGTCTCGCGGCCAAGCTCCAGCACCGCCGCTGACCCCCTCACCGACGACCTCTCCGACCCCCGGGAGACACCCGTGACCGATCCCGCGTCCGCCGACGGCCAGCCCGCGACCGGAGGACCGCAGCCACCGGCCGTGGTTCCGGCACCGACGCAGGAGGCCACCGAGGCGCCGCCGCTGAAGCTCTGGGACCGGATGCGGGAGGATCCGCAGTACGCCCCGGAGCACCTCGCCCTGGAGGCCGTGCGCCGGCTGGGGCCGGAGGCGGCGCTGTGGGCGGCAAGGGCCCGGGCCGAACAGCCCGGGGCCTCACCCGACGCCCTGGCGGAACAGGCCGTCCGCAAGTTCGTCAACCACGCCCGGCTCTCCGGCGCGGTCTCGGGCGCGGCCGGGCTGCCCGGCGCCGTGATCGACGTGGGTGTGCTGGCCTGGACCCAGGCCCGGATGGTGTTGCACGTCGCCGCCGCGTACGGCGTTGACCCGGTGCACGGCGACCGGGCCACCGACCTGCTGGTGTTGCAGAAGGTGCACAAGGTCGCCGAGAGCGCCCGGCTCGCGCTCGGGGTGGCCGCCGGCCGGGAACGGGCCGGTGCCCTGTTCGGCAGCGGCGGTCAGAACCCGCTCGGCAAGGTGATGCTCCGCCTCGGCGTGCGACTGGCCCAGATGGCCGGCGTGCGCGCGGCGA
This sequence comes from Micromonospora sp. NPDC047074, assembly GCF_040643815.1. Lineage (NCBI taxonomy): Bacteria > Bacillati > Actinomycetota > Actinomycetes > Micromonosporales > Micromonosporaceae > Micromonospora > Micromonospora sp. NPDC047074. The sequence goes on along the minus strand of NZ_JBEYVB010000055.1, from coordinate 13,337 downwards.
AGCGGGTCTTCGCCAAGGTGGTGCCCGGGGCGGCCATCATCCTCGGCACCTGGGCCAACTCGTCGGCCACCAAGGATCTCGCCGAGCGTTCCCGCGCCCTCTACCGCCAGCACGGTGCCCCCGGAGTCCCCGCACCCCGCCGGCCCTGACCCGTACTCCGCCGGCCCCGACCCGGGGCCGGCGGGTCAGGATCTCAGGCCCCAGGCGCGCCACGCCACCTCGGCCAGGCGGTCCTGCCCCGCCGCGTTGGGGTGGAACCAGTCCAGCGGGTTGACCAGGTCCAGGCCGAACCGCACCCGGTGCGCCGCCCCGCCGTCGTGCCGGCAGCGCGAGCCGTACGCCTTGCAGGCGGCGACGAGCTGGGCGTTGTAGTCGTCGATCCGCTCCCGGACGGCCGCCCGGCGGGCCCGGTCCAGCGGATCCGTCGAGGTCGGGTTGGCCAGCAGCGCCGGGCAGACGCCGCGCTTCCAGGCCCGGACGGCCCGCGCCTCGGTGTGCCCGACCTCCCAGAGCCGGTAGAGGTCGGGGACGCTCACCACCAGAACCCGCGCCTTCGGCCGGCCCTGCCGCAGCACCCGCAGGCCGCGGTCGACCTCGGCCCGGAACTGCTTGACCGGGGTCATCGCCTCGATGCCGCCCCGGCACGCGTCGTTGGCGCCGATCAGCACGGTGACGTGGTCGACGCGGTCGCGTACGGCCCGCTGGGCCTGCCCCTCCAGGGCCGCCGCGCGGGCCCCGGGGTCGGCGTGGTTGTGCGCCCGGCCCCGGATGGCCGGACTGCGGTCGAGCAGCCGCCGGTAGACGCTGTCGACGCGCAGCCCGTCCCCCGTGGACCAGGAGTTGCGTTCGCAGGAGACGAGCACCAGGCAGGAGCCGAAGCCGGTGCTGATCGAGTCGCCGAGGGCCGCGATGCCGCCGGGAGTGCCGGGCGACGGGGTCTCCCGGGGCGGGCGGGAGCCAGAGCCCCCGCCACCCTCGCAGGCGAGGGCGGCCAGCGCCAAGAGGCAGGCGGCCACGGTGACCCAGCGTCGACGTGGCATACCATCCCCAGTCCCGCGGCGTAGAGCGACAGCGCGGTAACTCTAAGCGCGGGCACGGTGGGGCAACCCGTTGCTGTCGGCTATGCGGCAGAGGGCTTCTCCCGGCACGGTCTGGCGTGCTAGCCGGGGTTGGCGTGCTGGTCGGGGTTGACGGGCCAGCGGGCCAGGCGCCACGGTGGGCGCTGGCCGTGCAGCCACCAGTGCAGGGCCCGGGTGATCCGGGGCAGCACCAGGTAGGTCATCAGCGGCGTCAGCGTGAGGGTCATCAGCAGGACCCGGGCGCCCAGCGGCAGATCCGGGAGGAACCGGCTGGTGAGCAGCGTCGCGGTCAGGCTGAGCGGAAAGAAGGCCAGCCAGATCGTCACCGCCTGCTTCCAGCGCGGCGGGGACGGCGGCACCGCCGGCTCGGCGCGGACCGGCGCGGTCTCGGCGTGCTCCCGTGGCGGGTCGAACCACCCCTCGATGCCGGTGCGCCGCTCGACCCGGGTGTGTTCGACGATGCCCTGCGCCGAGGAGAGCCACCAGTGCCGCTGCGGGGACTCCTCCCAGCGGCGCAACGTCTCCTGGTCGGCGAAGCGGTAGAGCACGTGCCACTCGCCAGAGCCGGGCGCGCTGCGTACCCAGCCGGAGCCGAGGAAGCCGGGGAAGGCCTCGGCCAGCGCGGTGCCAGCCCGCATCCAGGCCACCATCTCGCTGGTCCGGGCGGGATCCGTACGCCGGGCGACGGCGACGGTCACCGGCAGCGCGTGGGTCGTCGACATGCCGACCATCCTCCCCGGCCAGGCCCGGTTCGGTCGGTTCAGCGGGCCCCGGTGTAACGCAACCCACCGGCGGGGTGACCCGGGCCACCGACCCGTCGGGCGGGTTAACCCGGCCGATCGGGGGTAGCTCGGGATGATGACGAGATCGCAGCCCCGGCGTGCCCGTGGCACGGTCGGCCACGCCTACAGCGCCCTCAACCTGCGGCTCCTGCTCGCCAGCTTCGGGCTGGTCACCATGGTCGTGTTCGCGGTGCTGGCGTTCCGGGTCGACCTGGCGTGGCTGGGGATCGTCTGCGTGGTCCTCGCGGTCGTCGCCGTGGTCGACCTGATCATCATCCAGCGCCGCCGCGCCGCCCGCCGCCGGGAGGAGCCGGGCGCCCGCCACTCACTCTTCGAGTGACAGGAGTACGAGATGTCCATCGCGACCACCAACCCCGCCACGGGAGAGCTGCTCAAGAGCTACGACCCGATGTCGGCGGAGCAGATCGACGCCGCGATCGAGCGCGCCGACCTGGCGTACCACCAGTTGCGCGGCACCACGATCGACCAGCGTGGCGGCTGGCTGACCGCGGCCGCCGACCTGCTGGAGGCCGAGCGCGACGAGACCGCCCGGCTGATGACCACCGAGATGGGCAAGACGTACGCGGCCGCGAAGGCCGAGGTCACCAAGTGCGCCTCGGCGTGTCGCTTCTACGCCGAGCGGGCGGCCGGGTTCCTCGCCGACGAGCCCGCCGACGCGGGAGCGGTCAAGGCCGTCCGGGCGTTCGTCCGCTACCAGCCGATCGGGCCGGTCCTCGCGGTGATGCCGTGGAACTTCCCGCTCTGGCAGGTGATGCGCTTCGCCGCACCGGCCCTGATGGCCGGCAACACCGGGCTGCTCAAGCACGCCTCCAACGTGCCGCAGACCGCGCTGCTGCTGGAGGACCTGTTCCGCCGCGCGGGCTTTCCGGAGGGCGCGTTCACCACCCTGCTGGTCGGCTCGGCCGAGGTCGACCGGGTGCTCAGCGACCCGCGGGTACGCGCGGCGACGCTGACCGGCAGCGAGGCGGCCGGCCGGTCGATCGCCCAGATCGCCGGCCGGGAGCTGAAGAAGACAGTGCTGGAGTTGGGCGGCAGCGACCCGTTCGTGGTGATGCCCTCAGCCGACCTGGACCGGGCCGCCGAGGTCGCCACCACCGCCCGCTGCCAGAACAACGGCCAGTCCTGCATCGCCGCCAAGCGGTTCATCGTGCACGCCGACGTGTTCGACGCCTTCGCCGAGCGGTTCGCCGCGAACATGTCGGCGCTGCGCGTCGGCGACCCGATGGACTCCGGCACCGACGTCGGCCCGCTGGCCAGCGAGGGCGGGCGCGACGAGATCCACGCCCAGGTGTGCGACGCCGTCGACAAGGGCGCCACCGTGCTCTGCGGCGGCGAACAACCCGCCGGTCCCGGCTGGTTCTACCCGCCGACCGTGGTCACCGACCTGCGGCCGGAGATGCGGATGTGGTCCGAGGAGGTCTTCGGCCCCGTCGCCGGCCTCTACCGGGTGTCGTCGTACGACGAGGCGGTCGAGGTGGCCAACGGCACCTCCTTCGGCCTCGGCGCCAACGCCTGGACCCGGGACCCCGAGGAGCAGGAGCGCTTCGCGACCGACCTCGACGCCGGGAACGTCTTCGTCAACGGGATGACCACGTCCTACCCGGAGTTGCCCTTCGGCGGGGTGAAGAACTCCGGCTACGGCCGGGAGCTCTCCGCGCTCGGCATGCGGGAGTTCTGCAACACCAAGACCGTCTGGGTGGGCGAGGGAGCGGCCTCCGCCGGTGCCGGGGCGCACGCGGAGTAGCACCCGGCCAGGCTTCGTCGGCGTGGCCGGAGGCCGTCGTGGGTACGGAGTGACGCCATGACGGTGTTCGGCTTCCACGCGTCCCACGAGCAAATCTCTCCCCGCGCCCTGCTGGAGGCGGTGATCCACGCCGAGCGTGCCGGCTTCGACGCCGCCATGTCCTCGGACCACTTCGCGCCCTGGAGCGAGCGGCAGGGCCAGTCCGGCTTCGCGTGGGCCTGGCTCGGTGCCGCGCTCCAGGCCACGAACCTGCCGTTCGGGGTGGTCAACGCCCCCGGCCAGCGCTACCACCCGGCGATCATCGCGCAGGCGATCGGCACCCTCGGGGCGATGTACCCGGGCCGGTTCTGGGCCGCCCTCGGCACCGGCGAGGCGAGCAACGAGCACATCACCGGCGACGGCTGGCCCCGCAAGGAGGTCCGCAACGCCCGGCTGCGCGAGTGCGTCGACGTCATCCGCGCGCTGCTGGCCGGCGAGGAGGTCAGCCACGACGGCCTGGTCCGGGTGGACCGGGCGAAGCTGTGGACCCGCCCGGAGGAGCCCCCGGCGCTGATCGGGGCGGCGGTCAGCGTGGCCACCGCCCGCTGGTGCGCCGAGTGGGCGGACGGGCTGATCACCGTGAACGCCCCGACCGGGCACCTGCGGCAGATGATCGACGCGTACCGGGACGCCGGCGGGCGCGGGCCACTGCACCTCCAGGTGCACGTGAGCTGGGCGCCGGAGCAGGCCGAGGCCGAGCGGCTCGCGTACGAGCAGTGGCGCAGCAACGTCTTCGCGCCGCCGGTCTGCTGGGACCTGGAGACCCCGGAGCACTTCGACGTGGTCTCGCGGGACGTGCCGATGGAGAAGGTCCACGACGTCGTGAACGTCTCCGCCGACCTCGGCCGGCACGTCGGCTGGCTGGAGGAGTACCTGGACCTCGGCTTCGACCAGATCGCCCTGCACCACGTCGGGCAGGAGCAGCGGGGGTTCATCGACGCGTTCGGCAGCGAGGTGCTGCCGAAGCTGCGTCCCGCCGGCTGAGCGGGGCCGGCCGGGCGGTGCCGGCTGCAGCGGTGCCGGCCCGGTCAGGGCAGGCGGCGGGCGAGGACCTGCCCGGGCCACGGGTCGCGGCCCGGGCGCCGCACCGTGAACGGGTCGGTGGCGGTGAAGCCCTGCCGTTCGTACCAGCGGACCAGCGCGCCGTCGCCGCCCGCGTAGCAGTCCACCCGGAGCAGGCCGAGCCCGCGCTCCCGGGCCAGGTCCGCGGCGTGCGTCAGCAGCCGGCCGCCGATACCCGATCCGGCGCGCGCCCGGTCAGTGACCAGCAGGTTCACGTACAACTCGGGTTCGGTGGCGGGCGGCACGTACTCGGTGGCCGCCCCCACCACCAGCGCGCCGACGGGCCGGTCGGCCAGCATCGCCAGCCACAGCCCGCCGCCGCTCGCCCACGCGTCGGCCTGCGCGATCCGCCGCGGGTCGGTCGAGGCCGGCTCGGTGCCCCACTGGCCGGTGCGACCCCGCGTCACCAGCCAGACGGTGGCGTCGTCGAGCAACCGCAGGACGGCGGGCGCGTCGGCGGGGTCGCCGGGACGCAGGGTCGGGATCCGCTGCTCGGTCATGGCGACCATGCTGCTACACCGGCGCGCTTCGATGCCTGACGATGCCTGTCGGCGCCGCCGTCCCAATCGTGCGTGTCGAAAGGGCCGCTTGAATCGCATGGGCCGCTCGCGGGCGGTGGCGTCGTCGGAGATCAAGGTCGCAGCTCAACCGCCCGCCAGCCTGCTCCGTCGGCGCTGTCGAGCTGCCCCGCCGATAGGACCACCGCCCTGCGCGTGGCGGTGAACGAGGCCGTCCCGGATTTCCGGTCGACGCGCCCGGCCGGAGTGCCCGGACTTCCGTCGACGCCCGGCCGGAGTGCCCGGACTCCCGTCGACGGGCCCGGCCGGAGTGCCCGGTCAGAGCGTCCGGACTTCCGTCGACGGGCCCGGCCGGAGTGCCCGGTCAGAGCGTCCGGACTTCCGTCGGCGGGCCCGGCCGGAGTACCCGGACTCCCGTCGGAGCGTCCACTCGGAGCGCCCGGACGTCCGCCGACGCATTCTGGGCGGCCTCTGCCCCATCTGTGCGGGCAGCTCGACAGCGTGCCGGCGGGTATATCCGGGGGAGGCTCGGCTCACTCGCCGACCGGCGCCGGAGCCCCGTGCCGGCGCGAAGCCGCGACCTCGCCGCTGCCGCTGCCACCGTCCTCGCTGCCGCCACCGTCCTCGCTGCCGCCCTCGCCCTCGCGGTCGCCCTCGCCGTCGCTGGCGGGGGCCCCGGTCAGTGCCGCGAGTCGCTCGGTGGACAGGCAGGACACCAGACAGCGTTCCTTGCCGTCGCTGGTCAGCCGGGCGGTCCAGTCCGTGAGGCCGCCGTCCCCGAGCTCGATCTCGTCGGCGCCGTCGCCCGCGGTGATCCGCAGCGCGGCGTCGACGTAGTAGCCCCGGCCGCGCCGGCGCTCCGGCTCGTCCACCAGCGGTACGCCCGCCGGGCCGAGCGCCGGCCGGACGGTGTCCTCGATCCGCTCGCCGACGACGCGGCCGTCGAGCACGGTCAGCCGCAGCCGGGCCGCCGCCGACGGCGGCAGCAGGGTGGCGAGCACCCGTCGCCAGTACGCCAGGTGCAGGGTGATTAGCCGGGCCTCGGTGCGGCCCGAGCCGCCGTCGCGGGCGCTGGAGACCAGTGCGAAGAGCCGGAAGTGGGCCGACACCTCCGGGCCGAAGTCCTGCGCCCGCAGGACCCGGTGGCAGGTGGCCAGGTGCACCGTGCCGTCAGCCGGCTGCGCGCGGCGGCGCACCGCCGCCTCGACGGCGAGGGCGTTGGTGGGGTCGCTGAGCACCTCGGTGGCGCGCAGGGTGGTGACGATCCGGTTCTGGCTCACCGGCGCGACCGCCGAGCAGGTGCCGAGCGGCACGACGGGGGAGAGCTCGACGCCCGCGAACTCGGCCGGCAGCAGCTGCCACAGTCGGGCCTCCACCTCGGCGAGCGCACGTGGGTCGACGGTCGCCGGGCGGGTGAAGCGGTCCGTCCGCCAGCGGCGGACCAGCTCCGCCGGGGCGACCGCCGCCGCCCGGTCCCGGGCCACCGCCAGCAGCAGCGTGCGCAGGTCCGCCGGGGACAGGCCGGCCAAGGCGGCCCGCGCGCCGTCCGGCAGCCGCCCCCACACCCGCCGCTGCGCGTCGTCCGTGCCGGCCCTGTCGTCCATGCCGGCCACCCTGTCGTACGCCCCGCGCGCCGTCCACCGAAATCGACGGTGGGACGGCGCGCCACGGCCGGGCCGGGTCCGGGCGGCGGTCCGCCCGGACCCGGCTCGGGTCAGGAGAGCGCGCAGGCCGCGCCGTTGACGGTGATCAGACCGGGTGCCGGATTGGCGCCGCCGCCGGTCACCGCGTTGAAGCCGAAGGTGACCGAGCCGCCGGGGGCGATCCGGGCGTTGTACGACTCGTTGCGGGCCGTCACGGTAGCCCCGGCCTGGGTCGTCTTCGCCAGCCACGCCTCGCGCACCTTCTGGTCGCCGGTGAAGGCGAACCGGGCCGCCCAACCGTCGATCGCGCTGGTACCGGTGTTGCGGACGGTCACCTGGGCGGTGAACCCGGTGCCGCCGTGCCAGGTGCCGTAGTTGGTGTAGGTTGCCGCGCAGGTCGGGGCGGGAACCGCCGCCGAGTCACCCTGGTCGGCCAGGAACGAGGCGATCCAGGCGAGCGCCGAGTTCCAGTTGATCGCCACCTCGTTTGTCGCGTACGAGTTGATGTCGTCGACGTAGCAGAACATCGGCTTGCAGCCGGCGAGCAGCTTGGCGGCGAACGGGTCCTGGAGGGCGGCGTTCGGGCCGCCGGCCAGCGATCCGGCGGGCGGCTTCGGCATGCTCGGGTCGAGCTGGTGGCCGAAGATCCGGCTGTGCTGGTTCTCCGCCGCGTGCTCGCCCCACCCGGTGACGTACGAGATGTTCAGCGCGTTGCGGCCGAGGACGTAGTCCATCGCCTGCACCGCGCCGTCGCGGTACTTCGCGTCCCGGGTCAGGTCGAAGGCGGTGGCCAGCACGACCGCGTTGTTGATGACGTTGCTGTTGCCGCCCCAGAAGTAGCTGCCGGCGTCGCCCGGCATCGGCAGCCCGTACGCCTGCCGGTTCAGCTCGGCGAGGTGGGCGTCGGCGGCGGCCGTCACCGAGGCGCGGACACGGGCCAGGTCGGCGGCCGGCAGCCCGCTCGGCACGGTGGCCAGGTCGAGCCGGCCCAGGGCGGCGACGCCCTGCCAGCCGAAGCCGCGCGGGTCGAAGACGTCCCCGGTGTGGTGCGGCGACGCGGTCACCTCCGCCAGGTACGCCTGCTCCCCGGTGGTCAGGTAGAGCTCGGCGGCGGCCCAGTAGAACTCGTCGGTGACGTTGGTGTCGTCGTACGCGCCGCCGCCGGTGCTGTCGGCCGGGCTGGCGTACCGCGTCGGGTTGGCCTTCGCCGCGGCGTAGGCCGTCTTCGCCGCCGTGCCGCAGCGGGTCGCGAAGGCCGCGTCGTAGGGGGCGAACAACCGCGCGCACTGGGCGGCGACGGCGGCCAGGTTGAGGGTGGCGGCGGTGGACGGCGGGTGCAGCTCGCGCAGCTCGGGGTCGGCGTGCGGGGCGAGCGGCAGACCGGTCCAGTTCCGGTCGTGGATCTTGTGGTGGGCCATCCCGGCGAGTGGCTTGCCGGCCGGCACCTGCATCCGCAGCAGGAACTCCAGCTCCCAGCGGGCCTCGTCGAGGACGTCCGGCACGCCGTTGCCGCGCTCGGGCACCCGCAGCGTGCTGTCGCCGAGGGCGGCGCCGTGCCCGGCGGTGGCCGCCGTCCTGGTCCGCTCGAAGGTGTTCAGCAGCTGATAGGTGGCGATGCCGCCGTTGACGACGTACTTGCCGTGGTCGCCCGCGTCGTACCAGCCGCCGCGAACGTCAAGCGAGTAGTCGCAGACGCCCGGCTGGCAGGGCACGTTGGTGTCGCCCTTGTTGGGTGCCACGTCGAGGTGGCCGGCCGGGCGGGCGTACTCCGCGCCGATCAGGTCGCCGTCGATGGCGATGCCACTGCGCTGGGCGTAGAAGAACTGGAGGGCGTCGGAGCGCAGCCGGTCGTAGAGGGTGCCGGAGACGTCGAACGGGTGGCTCGTCTCGCCGTCGACGGTGAGGGTCAGCCCCGCCCCCGGGGTCCGGTACGACGAGAAGTCGAGCGTCTGCACGTTCTGCCCGGAGGCGGCGTCCACGCCGCGCGGGGTGGTGGTGCCGCTGGCCAGGACCGTGCCGGCGGCCGACTTGAGCTGCCAGGGCAGGGCCTCGGTCGCCGTCGTCACCACGGTGGCGTTCTTCGGCCCGCCGGGCAGGTAGCCGACCTGGTTGACCCGCACCCGTGGGCCGGTGTCGGGCACGTACGGCTCGGGCGGGTCGCCGCCGCGCAGCGAGACGTCGTCCAGGCAGACGGTCTGCTCGGCGGCGGCACCGCCGACCTGGAAGATCAGTTGGGCGGCCGGGTTCGCCTCGGGAACCGTGAACGTCTTCTCGAACCGCTGGGCGGTGCCGCTGGCGGTGGCGTCCACGCTGGCGTACGTGGTGTAGGGGGCGGTGCCCAGTTGCAGGACGGCCTTGACGGCGGCGCCGGGGGTGGCGGAGACGTCGAAGCCGAGGGTGTACTCGGCCCCGGCGACCAGCGGCACGCCGTCCTGGCCGATGCCGGCGTCCCACGGGTTGGCCAGACCGCCGGGCACGGTGGCGCAGAGCCGGCCGTCGGTCACGCCGAGCGGGCCGGTGCCGTAGGAGAACCAGGGGGACACGCCGGCGCTGAAGTCGCCGTTGTCGATCTGTTCCGGAGCGTCGGGTGGCGGTTCGGCGTGGGCCGCGCCGGCGGCGGTGCCGGTCAGGGCGAGGGTGGTCGCGGCCGCGAGCAGCGCGAGGCGGCGTCGGGATGGCGTCACGGGTGGTCCTTCCGGACGACTGCGGGGGACGGGACAGGTGGTGGCGGTTCTGGGAGCGCTCCCAGGTCGAGTTGATGGTTCCAGCGCCCGGGCACGCTGTCAATCGATCCGGCTGGATGGTAGGGGAGTCGCCCGAAAGGGCCACGGACAGTGAGATTCGCCGCGCGACGCGCCGAGGTCCTGATCTCCTAGAGACAACTGCGCCCTCCGCCTGGCAGGCTGCCACCCATGACCCTGAAGCTGCGTTCCGTGGGAACGAGCGACCGTGGGCTGATCCGCAGTGGAAACCAGGACGCCCTGCACGCCGGCACCTGGCTCGTCGCCGTCGCCGACGGCATGGGCGGGATGGCGGCCGGCGACCTGGCCAGCTCGATCGCCATCGACGCGGTCGCTCCGTTGGATGTGGAGACCCCGGAGCACGCGCTGGTGGCCGCGTTGCAGAGCGGCATCGAGGTGGCGACCACAGGGATCCGCCAGGCGGTCGCCGAGGATCCGGAGCGGCAGGGCATGGGCACCACCCTGACCGCCCTGCTCTTCGCCCGGACGGGCAGCTGCCTGGCCCTCGCCCACGTCGGCGACTCCCGCGCCTATTTGTTCCGGGAGGGCGTGCTCAAGCAGATCACCCGCGACGACACGTTCGTGCAGATGCTCGTCGACCAGGGCGTGATCACCGCCGACCAGGCCAGCAGCCACCCCCGCCGGGCCGTGGTCACCCAGGCGTTGCAGGGCGACGAGGTCTCCCCGGCGTACGCGACGATGGTGCCCGTGGCCGGGGACCGCTGGCTGCTGTGCAGCGACGGCCTGTCCAACGTCGTCCGGCCGGACACCCTCGCCGAGGTGCTCGCCGAGTCCCCGGATCGGGCCGAGTGCGCCCGCCGGCTGATCGACCTGGCGCTGCGCGCCGGCGGGCCGGACAACGTCACGGTGGTCGTGGCCGACGTCGTGGAGGAGTGAACGCGCGAAGCGGGGCGGCCCGGCTCAGCGACGTCGCCGGGCCGACCAGCTCAGCGGCGACGCGGGGCGGCGTGCCGGGTGGGCGCGGCCGTGGTCGGGTCCTCCGGCCACGGATGGCGCGGGTAGCGGCCGCGTAGCTCCGAGCGCACCTGCGGATAGCCCGTGCGCCAGAAGGACGCCAGGTCGGCGGTGACCGCCACCGGCCGTCCCGCCGGGCTGAGCAGGTGCAGCAGCACCGGCACCCGGCCGTCGGCGACCCGTGGCGCGTCCCGCCAGCCGAAGGTCTCCTGGAGCTTCACGGCGAGCACCGGCGCCGCCGGGTCGGCGTAGTCGAGCCGGATCCGCGATCCGCTCGGCACGGCGATCCGCTCCGGCGCCACCTCGTCCAGCCGGGCCGCCAGCGCCCACGGCAGCAGCCGGCGCAGCGCACCGGCGACGTCGACCCGGGCCAGGTCGGACCGGCGACGGGCGGCGGCCAGCTCCGGCCCCAGCCAGGCGGAAGCCTCGGCGAGCAGCGCCTCGTCGCCCACGTCGGGCCAGTCGCCGCCGAGCGCGTGCCGGCAGAACGCCATCCGCTCGCGCAGCGCCCGCGCCGCCGGGGTCCAGGTGAACATCCCGAGCCCGGTACGGCGCAGCCCGGTCAGCAGGGCGGCGGCCACCTCGTCCGGAGCGGGCCGGTCGATCGGTCGTTCGACCAGCTCGATCGCGCCCAGCCGGAGCACCTCCCGGGCCACCACGTCCGCACCGGACCAGCCGACCTCCCGTTCGGTGCGCACCAGCGCCCCGCCCGCCTCCCGCGCGGTCGCCTCGTCGAGCGGGGTGGCCAGCCGCACCCGGGCGGTCGGCGCGCCGGGGGAGCGGTCCGCCACCGCGACCGCGAGCCAGTCGGCGCCGGCCAGGCCCGACCCGGGCGCCAGCTCCGCCGCGGTCCCGCCGCTCATCAGGTACGCCGAGCCGCCCGGCCGCCGGACCCGGGCCAGCCGCTCCGGGTGGGCCAGCCCGACCAGCAGCCCGGCGGCCAGGTCATCGGTCAGCGGGGCCGGGTCGGGCCGCCTCGCCGGGGCCTCGGTCGCCCGATCGGGCCGCCTCGCCGGTGTTTCGGCTGCTGGGTTGGGCCGCTGCGCCGGCGCTTCGGTTGCCCGGTCGGGCCGTCCCGCCAGTGCTTCGGGCAGGGCGGCGCGCAGGCGGCGTACCTCCGCACGCCAGCGGGCCGTGGCACCCGGGTCCGTGCCGGTGCGGAGCCGGCGCAAGGCCGCCGTCAGGTCGTCGCCCGGCCCGGCGGCGGTGTCCTCGGCGAGCACCGCCACGACCTCCGCCGCCCGGTCCGCGCCCACCCGCTCCGCCCCGTCGAGCAGCGCCCGGGCCAGCCGGGGGTGGGCCCCGACCGCGGCGATCGCCCGCCCCCGGTCAGTGATCCGGCCGTCGGCGTCGACCGCGCCGAGGGTGGCGAGGGTCTCCCGCGCCACCGCCATCGACGCGGCCGGAGGCGGATCGGGCAGGGCCAGCCCGGACCCGTCCGGTGAGCCCCAGGCGGCCAGCTCCAGCGCGAAGCCCGTCAGGTCGGCGGTGGCGATCTCCGGCTCGGGCTGCGCGGCCAGCCGCTCGTGGGTGGCCGCCGACCAGCAGCGGTACACGTGCCCGGGCGCCTCCCGGCCCGCCCGGCCGGCCCGCTGGGTGGCCGCAGCCCGGGACACGCCGACGGTGACCAGTGCGCCCAAGCCCCGGGCCAGGTCCATCCGGGCCACCCGGGACAGGCCGGCGTCCACCACCGTCCGGACGCCCGGCACGGTCAGGCTGCTCTCCGCGACCGACGTCGCCAGCACCACCCGTCGCCGGTCGGCCGGGCGCAGTGCGGCGTCCTGGTCGGCGCCGCGCTGGCGGCCGTGCAACGGGAGGACGGCCACCGCGTCGCGCAGGTCGCCCAGCCGGCCGGCGACGGCGGCGATCTCGCCGGCCCCCGGCAGGAAGACCAGCACGTCCCCGTCGCGCTCGCGCAGCGCCCGGCGCACCGTCGCCGCGACGTGGTCGAGCAGGCCCCGGTCGACCGGGCCGGCGCCGGGCGCGGCCACCGGCCGGGGCGGCGGCGCCCAGATCCGGGTCACCGGGTGCAGGGCCGAGGACGCCCGGACGATCGGCGCCGGGTCGCCCCCGCCGCCGAGCAGGGCGGCGAACCGGTCCGCCTCCGGGGTGGCCGACATCGCCAGCAGCCAGAGGTCGGGGCGCAGCGCCGCCCGGGCCTCCACGGCGAACGCGAGCGCCAGGTCGGCGTCGAGCTGCCGCTCGTGGCACTCGTCGAGCAGCACGGCGCCGGTTCCGGCCAGCTCGGGATCGCGGTGCAGGCGACGGACCAGCAGCCCGGTGGTGACCACCTCGACCCGGGTCCGTGGCCCACTTCGGCGTTCGCCGCGCACGGCGTAGCCGACCCGTTCGCCGAGCGGCTCGCCGAGCAGCGCGGCCATCCGGCGTGCCGCCGCGCGGGCGGCCACCCGCCGCGGCTGGGCCACCAGCACGCGCCCGGTGACCTCGTCGGCCACGGCCAGCGGGGCGAGGGAGGTCTTGCCGGTGCCTGGCGGGGCGACCAGCACCCCGGTGCCGGTCCCGCGCAGCGCCGCGACCACCTCCGGCAGCACCGGTCGTACGGGCAGGTCGAGACGCACGTCCGAGAGCACGTCCCAGTCTCGCACCGCCCGCCCGCGGCACCGTCGAGGCGTCCCCGCCCCCGCCCTTCGCCCGCCCCCGCCCCCCGCCCGCCCCCCCCCCCCCCCCCCCCCCCCCCCCCCCCCCCCCCCCCCCCCACCCCCCCCCCCCCCC
>NZ_JBEYVB010000054.1:0-37402 GCF_040643815.1 Micromonospora sp. NPDC047074 | reverse complement strand
CAGGTCGGGCAGGGGCAGGTGCTGGGGTACGTGGGCAGCACCGGCAACTCCACCGGCCCGCACCTGCACTTCGAGATCCGGCGCAACGGCGCGGTCTACAACATCGCCCCGGCGTACGCCTGCGGCGGCACCGTCACCAAGGGCGCCCCGATCAACCTCCCGTTCGCGGACCTGGCACCGGTCGGCGCCGTGCCCGACCGGGTCCTGGTCGTGCGCACCAACGGGACGCTCGCGGCCAAGGAGGCGCTGAACGGGACCGTGCACGAGATCAAGACGAGCGTCGCCAGGGTCTCCGCCGACCGCGACCGGATCGCCGTGATCGGCACGAACGGGACCGCGGAGGTGAAGGTCGGCGGCCTCACCGCCGGTTGGGTCACCCTGTTCCACAACGCCAGGGACGTCGTCGTCGACGGTGACCGCTACGTCGTCCTCGGCACCGACGGCAGGGCCTGGGCCAAGGACGGGCTCTACGCCACGAACTGGGCCCACATCTCCAGCAACACGACAGTGATCGACGCGGCCGACGGGCGGATCGGGGTCATCGAGAACGGCGTCGCGAAGGTCAAGGAGGGGTCCGTCAACGCGTCCTGGCACACTGTCGCGGCCAGCGCGACGGACCTGTCGCTCGACGGGGCCCGGATCGGCGTCGTCGAGGGCGGCACGGCCAAGGTCAAGGAGGGACCGCTCAACGCGTCCTGGGTCAACCAGGCGGCGGGCAGGCAGGTGGTCGTCGAGGGCTACCGGATCGCGGTGCGCGACAACAGCGGCAACGCCTATGTGAAGGCCGGCCCGCTCAACGGCCTCTGGGACCACGTCGCCACCGGGGCCACGGACCTCGACGTCGCCGGCAACCGGATCGCCGTGGTGTCCGGCGGCTGGGCCCGGGTGAAGGAGCCGAACCTGAACTCGTACTGGGTGGACGTCGTCGTCAACGCCCGCCAGGTCGTCCTCGCCAACCAGTAGGTGAAAGGAAGGGCACCTTGCTAACGCATAGCGTTAGCAAGGTGCCCTTCCTTTCATCGCGTGTTCCGGCTCGCCGGCGATGGGCCACCCGTGGCCAGGTCGCGGCAGGCCTCCCGGTCGTGGGGCAGGCCGGCGTCGCGGAGGACCAGGCCGACGGTGCCGTTACGCGGATCCCACAGATCCGCGTTGGCGACGAGCGCACCGAGATAGCGGCGCTGCACCGGGGACAGCGTGTCGGCGGCGCGGCCGGCGAAGAGGGCGTGCAGCAGCGGCCCCCAGTCGCTACGGACGGTGTAGGGGCTGGCGATCGGGGCGATGGCCAGCGCGGCCGGCAGCAACAGCTCGGGATCGTCGACCCGGGCGACGAGCGCGGCGACGAGCGTGAACCGGATCCGGGTGGACATCTGCGGCAGGCGGTGGGTGAACCAGTCGTCGGTGGCGGCCGGGTCCGCCAGGGCGGCGAGGATCTCGGCGGTGGCGGCCGGGTCGGCAGCCAGTGCGGGCGCCAACGCGGCGCAGGCCCGCACACCCGGGTGCGGATCGTCCAGGTATGCGCGCGGCGCGAGCCCCAGCTCGCCCATGGCCAGGACCAACGCGGCACGCTCGGCCGGCCCGGCCCCGGCGGCCAGCGCGTCCAGGCGCCGCGCGAGCGTCGTCGCCTCGGCCGTGGCGGCCCCGGTCGAGGCGGCCCCGGTCGAGGCGGCCCCGGTCGAGGCGGCCCCGGTCGAGGCGGCCAGCACCGCGCAGCAGGCGCTCACGGCGTGGGCGGCCGCGGCGCGTACCGTCGGTTCGGGGTCGGACAGCGCGGCCGTGGCCGCGGCGAGCATGGTGGGGGCGGCGTCGCGGCAGCCCAGGACGGCACGGGCGTACAGGGCGTTGGCCAGCACCTCGTCCGCGAACAGCTCGGACTCGTCGTCGGCGTCGAGCGCGGCGGCCACGGCGGTATCCACGTCGATGCCGGCCGGCGAGGCGAGGTCGTCGAGTTCGGCGGCACCCGACTGCCCGGCGTCGGCCACGGCGGCGAGGAAACCGAGCAGATTCGCCCGCAGCTCCGCGTCGGCGGCGCCGGACAGCCGGGCATCCCCGATCAACGCGGCGACCGCGACGGCGGCGGGTGGTGTCGCGGTCCAGGGAGTGCCCTGGTGGATCACGGCCGACCACAGGTGCTCCAGCGCCGCGCGCCTGCCGGCCGCGTCGTCACCGGCCAGCGCGGCGAGGTGCCCGGGGGTGTCGCTGGCCCAGCCGTAGGCGTGCAGCAGCGTGGCGAACTGCCCGGGGTGGATGTCGGTCACCGCAGGAACGTACTGCCGGGGTCCGACAGGACCGGGTGCGGATCAGAGCTGGTACGACAAGAAGGCGGGCAGGGTTCGATCGAGCGCCAGGACAGCAGGTGGCGGACGCCACCGGCGGCGGGTGGCCCGCCGAATCGGCGGAAAAGGGTTGTCGGGTCGCGGGTCGGCTCATCTACGACGGGGACGGCCGCTCCGCCCGGGGTGGCCGGCCCGACCGCTCCGGCGGCGCCGCCCGGTCACCCGGTCGGCGCCGCCGGAGAGTGCCGCCACCGAGCCCGAGAGGACGCGTTCCATGCCCCGAAGGTCCCCGCCCCGAATCCGCCCCCTGCTGGTCACCGCCACCCTGGCGACGCCGGCCGCCGTGGTGGCGCTGGTGGTGCTGCCCGCCGCCGAAGCGGCCACCGCGCCGGTCAACGGCGGTGTCTACACCCTCGCCGTGGCCGCCAGCGGCAAGTGCCTGGAGGTCGCCGGCGGTTCCGTCGACAACGGCGGCCTGCTGCAACAGGCCGCCTGCTCGGCCGGCGCCACGCGACAGCAGTGGAAGGTCGTGGCCAGCGCCGACAGGTTCAACCTCGTCAACGTCGGCAGCGGCCGGTGCGTCGACGTGCCGTCCGGCTCCACCACCTCCGGCATCCAACTGCACCAGTGGGGCTGCGGGGACGGCACCAAGCCCAACCAGCTGTGGTCGTTCACCGCCTCGTCCGCCGCGCCCGGCAAGTACCGCGTCACGAGCACCGCGAGCGGGCTGTGCGTCAGCGACAAGGACGGCTCCACCGCCGGCAACAACCCGATCGTGCAGGAGACCTGCGCCGACGTCGCCCGCATGCAGTGGCTCTTCAACCAGGTCGGCGGCAGCACACCCCCACCCACGCCAACGCCCACGACCCCACCACCGGCCACCGGCAGGCAGCTGGAGGACCTCGACCGGGGCGTCGTCAGCGTCCGCTCCGGCAGCGCCAACCTCGTCTCCTGGCGCCTGCTCGGCACCGAGGCCGCGACCACCGGCTTCAACGTGTACCGCGCCGGCACGAAGGTGAACGCCACGCCGATCACGAACTCCACCAACCACCTCGACGCGGGGGCACCCGCCGGCGCCGCCTACACCGTCCGCGCGGTCGTCAACGGCGTGGAGCAGCCGGACTCGGCCGCGGCGCTACAGTTCACCAACGGCTACCTCGACGTCCGGCTACAGGTGCCGCCGGGTGGCACCACGCCCGACGGGGTCGCCTACACCTACTCCGCCAACGACGCCTCGGTCGGCGACGTCGACGGCGACGGCGGCTACGAGATCATCCTGAAGTGGGACCCGTCGAACGCCAAGGACAACTCCCAGTCCGGCTACACCGGCAACGTCTTCGTCGACGCGTACAAGCTCAACGGCACCCGGCTGTGGCGGATCGACCTGGGGCGCAACATCCGGGCCGGGGCGCACTACACCCAGTTCCAGGTGTACGACTACGACGGCGACGGCCGGGCCGAGGTCGCGATGAAGACCGCCGACGGCACCCGCTCCGGCACCGGCCAGGTCGTCGGCAGCGCCACCGCCGACCACCGCAACGGCTCCGGGTACATCCTGGCAGGGCCCGAGTACCTGACGATGTTCGACGGCCTCACCGGCGCCGCCAGGTCGACGGTCAACTACCTGCCCCCGCGGGGGACGGTCAGCAGTTGGGGTGACAGCTACGGCAACCGGGTCGACCGGTTCCTGGCCGGCACGGCGTACCTCGACGGGCAGCGACCGAGTCTGATCATGGCGCGGGGCTACTACACCCGGGCCGTCGTGGCCGCGTGGGACTTCCGCAACGGCGCGCTCACCCACCGATGGACGTACGACTCGGGCACCAGCAACACCGGGGCGTACGGCCAGGGCAACCACCAGCTCTCCGTGGCCGACGCCGACGGCGACGGCCGGGACGAGATCATGTACGGCTCGGCGGCCATCGACGACAACGGCGCGCTGCTGTGGCGCAACGGCTACGGCCACGGCGACGCGTTGCACGTCGGCGACTTCATTCCGGGCCGCGCCGGCCTGGAGGTCTTCAAGCCGTCCGAGGACGGTTCCCGGCCGACCGACTACATGGCCGACGCCCGGACCGGTGTGGCGGTCTACAGCCACCCCGCCTGCTCGTGCGACAACGGCCGGGGCGTCGCCGGTGACGTCTGGGCCGGCAGCCCCGGCGCCGAGTCCTGGTCGTCCTCCGTCGCCGGGCTGACCGGCATCAGCGGGCAGAACGTCGGCCGCAAGCCGTCCTCGACGAACTTCCTCGTCTGGTGGGACGCCGACCCGGTCCGGGAACTGCTCGACGGCACCCGCATCGACAAGTACGGCACCTCGGGCGACACCCGCCTGCTCACCGGCAGCGGCGTGGCGTCGAACAACACCACCAAGGCGACCCCGGCGCTGTCCGGCGACCTGTTCGGCGACTGGCGGGAGGAGGTCGTCTGGCGGCTCGCCGACTCCTCGGCGCTGCGCATCTACAGCACCCCGACCGTCACCGACCGGCGCATCCCCACCCTCATGCACGACTCGCAGTACCGCGTCGCGATCGCCTGGCAGAACACCGCCTACAACCAGCCGCCACACCCGAGCTACTTCATCGGCGACGGGATGGCCGCGCCGCCCCGCCCCAACATCTACCTCCGCTGACCGAACCGGTGGCCGCCTCGCCCGCGAGGCGGCCACCGTCGTCTCCCGCGCCGGCCGACCCGGGCCGCCCGCCGGCCGTCAGCGGTGCTGCGCCGGTGCGGCGATCCCCTCCTCGATCGCCAGCCGGGTCAACTCCGGCCGCCGCCGGCGTCCCGTCTTCTCCCGGATCCGGTCCAGGTGGGACCGCACCGTCCGGACGCTGATCGCCAGCGCCTCCGCGATGTCCTGGTCCCGCTCACCGGCGGCCAGCAGCGACAGCACCTGACGCTCCCGTTCGGACAGCGGCACCCGGTACAGCGGCTGCCGGCCGCGGGACGAGTCCAGCAGGATCGACGCCAGGGTCGGCGACACGTAGGTGTTGCCGGCGGCGATCTCCCGTACCGCCCGGAGGATCTCGTCGGCGTCGGCGTCCTTGGTCAGGTATCCCCGGGCCCCGGCGGCGATCGCGCCGAGCACGTCGGCCTGGTCACCGTGCGCGGACACCACCAGCACCCGGTGGCCCATCCCGGTCACCGCGACCACCGCCGCCGCGTCGCGTACCCCCGGCAGCCGCAGGTCGAGGATCACCACCCCGCCACCGGGCTGCCGGTAGGCCGCGAACTCCTCCACCGACTTGGCGGTGGTGGCGACCAGGACGTCCGGAGCCTCCCCGAGCGCGCGGACCAGGGCGGCCTGGTAGAGGGGATGGTCCTCCACCACCGACACCTCGATCACCGGCACCCCGGTCACCGCGACTCCCCCGTGTCGTCGGCCGGCCGGACCGCGACCGGGGCCGGCCGCTGGGCGGCGGCGGGCTCCAGCACCGGGCCGGTGGGGAACAGGGCCAGCACGCTCGGCGGCACCGGCGTGGGCCGCACCGCCCCGTAACCGAGCGCCCGCAACGCGTCGCCGTCCGGTACCGGGTACCGCACGCCCTGGTCGGTGAGCAGGAAGACGGCGCCGAGGGCGGCCTGTGGCGTCGGCCGCTCGCGCAGCACGGCGGCCCGGCCGGCCGGCACGAACACCTCGTCGGCCCGGGAGCCGCCGCCGGCCGCGGCGGGCGCCGCGCCGGCCGGCACGCCGGTCGTGGCACCGAGCCGGACCACCGCCCGGTCACCGTCCAGCGTCGCGCACACCGCGAGCCCGTCGCCGGATACCGCGACCGGCGGGGCGAGCCGGTCCGGGTAGTCGACCGCCGCGCCGGTCACCGGCCGGGCCTGCGCGACGTCGGCCGCGGTCACCGCGATCTCGCGCGCCGCGCCGCCCGGGAACGCCGCCCGGTTGGCGGGATTTCCGAGCACGAGCGCCGCCTCGGTCTGCCCGATCGCCCGCAGCCCGTCGGCGCGGACCAGGTAGTAGCGGGGCCCGGTGCCGACGGTCGCGGCGGCGAGCACCTGGCCCACCCGGGTGCGCTGGTCACCGACCCGGGGACCGTCGGCGCCCACCTCCGGCACCGTGATCAGCCGCAGGTCCGGGCCGGCGGTCACCGCGGTGAGCCAGGCCGCGCTGACCGGCAGCGGGCGTGCCGCGTCGTAGCCGAGGGCCACCGCCGCGGCCCGGTCGGCGATCCGGTGCCGGCGCCCGGCCACCAACGCGTGCCCGGTGCCGTCCGGACCGGTGACCAGCAGGGCCGACGCCGCGCCCACCTCGGTACCCACCGGCGGCACCCCCGCCAGCGCCGTGGTGACCGGCGCCGTACCCGCCGGTCGGCCCTGGGCGGTCCGCGCGCAGACGGTGAACGGCGCGGTCAGCAGCCGGTCCCGGGCCGGCAACGACGACGGCGCGCCCGGGATCCCGAGCGGTACGCCGCGCGGGGCCTTCGCCAACGACTTGCTCGACACCCGGCTGGTCGCGGTGCCGTCGCCGCCGGCGAGCAGCCGTGCCGAGGCGTAGTTGAGCATCGGGTGCAGCAACCCGTCGGCGCCCATCACGTACGCCGCGCCGGTGTCCTTCTCGATCACCACCTGGCCGGGCTTGCGCCAGTCGGTGTTCGCGCCGGGCCGCAGGAACCCGTACACGCCGAAGCCGGCGGTCACCAGCAGCGCCGCCGCGGCACCGAGCGCGCACCCGATGACCAGGCGGCGGCTCGGCGACACCGGGTGGTTGGCGTCGCCCACCTGCAACGCCGAGACGAGGCGACGGCGCAGGAACTGGTACGCCTGCAATTGGTCCCGCTGTGTCCACATTAGATGGTCCCCGCCATGGTGCGGTGCACCCCTGGTGCACTAGAACTACGGATGCAAGGTACGAATCGACGACGAGATCGAGCCCAGGGAGCCGCGCGATGCCACCAGCCGCACCCGCACCCGCCACCGCCGCACCGCCCGGCACGACGCGGCGCCCCGGCGTGCCGGCGATGCCCGCACCGCCCGTGGGGCGACGCAGCTTGCGCGGCCTCGGCGTCGGACGGCTGGTGCTCTGGCAGTCCGCGGTGCTGGGCGCGGTCGCCGCCGGTGGCCCGTCCGACGCGCTCGGCGGGGCGGCCACCGGAGCCGCCGCGGCCGTGGTGATCGGTACCGGGGTGCGGTGGCGCGGCCGGTGGCTGTCCGACTGGGTGCTGGTCCGGCACCGCTTCCGGCACCGCGCCCGACGGGCGTTGCCGGCGCTGCCCGCCCTGCGGATCCGCACCGACGCGGACCGGGCGGGCAACCGGGTCGGGCTGGCCGGCGACGGCAACTCGTGGAGCGCGCTGCTGCGCGTCGAACCCGGCGGTGACCTCGACGACCTGCTGCGCCGGCTGTTGGCCCGCTACGACGACCCCGACCTGCCGCTGGCCGGCGCGCAACTGGTCGACTGGTGCTCCCCCGGCACCGGCGGCGCGGCCCGGTGGATCGCCATCCGGCTCGACCCCGGGACGGCCGCCCGGGCGGTGCGGGCCCGCGGCGGCGGCCAGTCCGGCGCGGTACGCGCCGCCGGGGTCGCCGCGCTGCGGCTCGCCGCCGACCTGCGCGCCGCCGGGCACGAGGTCACCACGCTCGACGGCGGCCAACTGCGGGACGCGTGGGCCACCGTGCTCGGCGTCGACCCACGGCGCGGGGGCGAGCCGGGCACCGAGACCTGGCACTCCTGGTCGCTGGGCCTGCTGCACCAGGTCTGCTACCGACCGCGCCGGGCGGCCCGCGACCTGGCCGACGTGGCGGCGCTGCTGCGCCGGCACGCCACCGCACCGGCCCTGGTCAGCGCCGTCTCGGCGCGGTGGGACCGGCAGCGGGGCGGCGGCACCCGAAGCACGGTGCTGATCCGGCTCGCAGTGCCCGCCGGTCCGGCCCGGGAGGCCGTCGCCGGGGTGCTCCGGCAGGCCACCGCCGGGCTCGACGGAAAGCTGGTGCCGCTGGACGGGGCGCATGCCGAGGCGGCCTGGGCGACGCTGCCGCTGGCTGGCCTGCCCGTGGGCTAGCCGCCCCATGCGCGTACCGCGCCGTAGATGTCGAGCACCGCGCCCGCCACCGGCACCAGACCGACCAGTGCCAGGAACTCGACCACGTCCAGTATCCGGCCCCAGTACGGCGACGGCGTGTTGGCGGCGGCCCGGACCGCGTACGTCGCGCAGACCACCCCGGTCACCAGGATCAGCCCGGCCACGAGCAGCCGCGTCCCGGGACCGCCGGCCAGGCCCGCCCGCGCCGCCAGGCCGAGCACCGACCCGGCGCCGGCGACCAGCAGTGCCGCCCGCTGGCCGAGGCCGACGTAGGCGCGCGCCCGCAGCAGCAGCCCCACGCCGGCCAGCCCGGCCAGGGTCCACGCCCAGCGACCGCCGGTCAGCAGGAGGATCCCGGCGCAGCAGGCCACGATGACCGCCAGGCCGCACAGCAACCCGGTCAGGATCCGCTCGGCGGCCTCGGTGTCACCGACCACCTCGGGCCCGAGGGTGGGTCGCTCGTCCCGGCGGAACGCCTCCACGTCCGTCGGCACGCCGGGCAGCGGCATCCGGCCGAGCCGCAGCGCGAGCATCGGCAGCGCCGGGCTGGCCACCACGGCCGCGCAGCAGGTGACCGCCGCGACCGAGGCGGGCGAGGCGGCGGTGAGCAGGTCGGCGAGCGCGCCGAGGCTGCCCACCGCGGCGGCCACCGCGGCGGCGGCGAACCGCTGCTCCGCCACCACCACGGCGGCCAGTGCCGCGTAGAGGGTGGCCGCCGCGCCGGCCAGCGCCAGCCGGCCCGCGGTGAGCCCCATCGCCGCGTCCAGACCGCCGGTCGCCGTGAGCCCGCCGATCGTCGCGGCCGGGAGGCCACCGGCGGCCACCGCCGCCCCGAGCCCCCGGTCACCGAAGGCCCGCGACAGCGCCCCGCCGGCGACCAGCAGCACCAGGGCCAGGGTGCCGGCGAGCAGCGCGGTGGTCGACGCGGCCAGCCCGCTGTGTCCGACGGCGACCGCGACCGCGGTGAAGGCCAGCGCGGCGACCGCGCCGCCGACCCTGCGCGACACCGCCGCCCGCCACACGCCGGGCCGGTCCGCGGCGGCGCTCGCGATGGCGTCCACCACGTCGTCGAAGAGCATCGGGGTGGCCCGGCGGTCGACCGTGCCCAGGTAGAGCACCTCGCCGTCGCGCACCCCGGCGCCGCTGACCGTGACCGCGCCGTCCAGCGGCGGGCCACCGAAGCGGTGCAGTTCCCAGCCGGCCCCGCCGGCCCGGTCGGCGTTCGTGGCCAGCAGCCGGACCAGTTGCGGAAGCAGCTCCGCCACGGTGCTCTGCACCGGCAACGACACGTCGAGGCGGGCGTGCGGCGCCACCACGGTGACCCGCCGGGGGGCGAGCGCAGTGGTCACTGCTGGGCCTCGCCGAGCAGCGGGGCGTACCTCGCCTCGCTGGCCGACGCGAGCTTGGTCAGGCCGTCGTTCACCGCCTCCAGCACGAGCTGCCCGAGGGTGTGCGCGTCGTACCGGCGCAGCACCTGCGGGTCGATGACCACGTCGGTGAACCGGCCGTCGCCCTTGAGCTTCACGGTCACGTCGCCGTTGCCGGCGTACCCGGTCAGCTCCAGGGTCGCCACCGAGCGTTGGATGTCCTCGATCCGCTGCTGCTGCTCCCGCACCTGGGCGAGTAGGTCCTCGATCGCCGGTTCCATCTGTCGTTTCCCTTCCGGTGTCACCGCCGCCGGTGCCGCGCCCGCCGTCCGGGCCTACGGCCGCCGCCCCTGCACGTCGAATTGGATCGACTCACGGGTATGCGTGGCAAGGTTTCCGAGATATACGTACTGTGCGGCGCTGGTGTAGGCGTCCATGTAGTCGGCCCGGCCCGGGTCGCTCCGGGCCCACCGTACGGCCTCCTCGGCGGCGGCACCGTGCAGCGCCCCGGCCGGCACGGTCGGCGCCGTTCCGCCGGTGCGCAGCTCGTAGCTGGCGAGGTCGGCGGCTGCCGTGTAGACGGTGCCGTTGCCGGTGAGCTGCGGGTGGTGGAACACGTCGCCGGGCAGGCTCTGCGGCGGCACCACGGCGGGCGCCTGCATGGCGCCGGTGACGGCGTTGGCCGCCTGCCCGAAGGCGAACCCGGCGAACGAACCGACCTCCGGCAGCTTGCCGACGCCGAATCCGACCACCTCCTTGACGGCGTTGGCGACCGCCACCTGCCGGGCGTACGCCTCCTGCGCGGTCCGGGTGGCCTGCTCGGCGTCCTGCACGTTGGCGTACCAGATGGCGTTGGCGGCCGCCGCGTTGGTCAGGCCGTCGACGTTGCCGGCGTACCGTCCGGCCTGCTCCATCGGTATCGTGCCGGCGTCGGCCTGCCGCAGCACGTACTCCTGGTACAGGTCGGCGGCCGCGTTGATCTCGTCCCGACCGTCCTGGGTGACCTGGGCGAGCATCAGCATGTGCCGGGCGTCGGTGCTGCCCAGCCGCTGCGCCGCCGCGTTGGTGTCGAGCCCGTCGAGCGGCTGGGCGTAGAGGTCCATGTTGGGCACGGTGGCCCGGGCGATCGCCTCGGCGAAGTGCGGGTTCTCCCGCATCGCGGCCAGCGTCTGCGGCAGCGACGCCGGGTCGGTGACGGTCTGGGTGAGGTTGACGTACGCGCCGCGGGCCAGGTCGTGTTCGGCGGGGTCGGCGCTCGCGGCGCCGATCCAGTCGACGACCCGGCCCGCGGTGGCGCCGTCGTCGGCCCACCCGAAGCCGGCCAGCCGGCGCAGCGTCTCGCCGTCGCCGGCCAGCGCCGCGTCGGCGACGTGGTTGCGGGTGGACACGTCGAGCAGCGAGGTCAACGTCGCATCCACCCGCGGCTTGTCCCAGAGCACCGCGTCGTTCGTCGACACGTAGTACCCGGGCTGGTCGGGGTTGTGCCGGGAGAGGTCGTCGAGTCGCTGGGTGACGTCGGCCATCTCGCCGACCCGGCGGGTCACCGCCGCGGAGTAGTCGGCACCGGCGACCAGGTCCCGGTCGGCCGCGCCGATCAGCTGGGACAGCGCCTCCCACTGGGCGTAGCGGGGCACGTCGAGCCGGTTGGTGTAGACCGTCTCGCCGAGCACCCCGGTCAGCGGCGCGCGGCCCGGCGTCGAGGGCACCTCCTGGGTGAAGCCGAACGAGTTGGTGCCGATGTTGGTCTCGGTGGCGGCCCGGGTGTGCACCAGGTCGCGCACCGCGGCGGGCAGGTCGGCCGGATCCCGTGACAGGGTCAGGATGCCGTTGCCGACGGTCCGCAGCATCTCCTGCCGGTCGGCGGCGGCGAAGCCCGGAGCGGTCTCCCCGAACAGGCCGAACAGGCTGGTCTGGTAGCGGTGCTCGGTGGCGTTGACGTAGCCGGGCAGGTCGAACACCCGGTCGCCGAGCGCCCCGTAGAACGAGGTGAGGAACGCCTTGTCCGCGGCCGACGGCGGCTGGCCGGCCCGTACCCGGTCGGTGATCACGGCGAGCTGTGCCATGGCCTGGCGGAACTGTGCCGGCGAGGCGTCCCCGGCGAGCGCGGCGCGTACCGTCTCCGCCACGGCCCGCCCGTCGGCGCCGGCAGCGGCGGCCGATCCGGCGGCGCCGTCGGCGGACGGCCCGCCGAGTTCGGTGGCGACCTGCGCCAGCACCACACCGAGCCGGTCGTGGACGCCACGCATCGCGGTCAGCGCCTGCTCCCCGACACCGCGGGCCTGCTCGATCAGCACGGAGACCTGGCTGGTCGGCACCGCGCGGGCGGCGGCCACCAGGAGTTGGGCGTTGGCCCGGAACCGGGCGATGACCACGTCGCCGGTGCCGGCCGCCGCCTGCAACCCGCCGGCCGCCCGCTCCAGCGCCGCCGCGTGCCGGCGCAGTCGCGCCTCGGTGCCGTCCAGCCCGGTGCTGACCCGGCCGGCGGCGGAGCCGAACGCGTCGTACGCGGAGCCGTGCCAGTGCGTGCCGAGCCCGCGGCGGCGGTGGACCAGCTCGGTGGAGACCCCCGCCGCCCGGTCGGCGACGGCGAGATAGGAATGGGCCGTGGCCCGCAGCCCGGCCGGGTCACCGGTGACCTGCCGGCGGTACTCGGTGAGCACGGTGGCGTACCGGTCGAGCAGCCAGGACAGTACGCCGGACAGGTCGGTGGTGCCCCGGGCCAGGACGGGAAGGGCGCCGGTCACCGGTCAGTCCACCTTGACCGAGCCGTCGGCGCCGACGCTGATGTCGGCGTCGACGGTCTGCCCGCCGGAGCTGGCGGTGACCTCGATGTCGAACGCGCGCCCGGTGTCCACCGGCACCTCGACGGTCACCGACAGGTCGCCCTTGCTGGCCGTGACCGTCACGTCGCCGTCATCGTCGCCGCCGTTGCGGGCCGGGGCGGGCGGGGGCACGTCGGCCGGCGCGCTCGGTGGGATCGGCAGGGTCTGCACCGGGCCGGTGGGTGTCGTCGTCACCGGCGCCCCGCCGGCGGGCAGCGAGGACTGCCCGGGCTGGACCGCGATCCACTGGTCGGTGCCGAGCGCCGACGGGGTGTAGCTGCTCATCGACCCGCCGGCCGGGTAGCCCCCGCCGGTGAACGCCGGCATGCCGTGGCCGCCGGTGCCGTAACCGCCACCCAGGGCGGCCTGGCCCGCCCCGGTGGCGATGCTGGCCATCGGTGGGGGCGCGAGCACGGGGTTGCCCGTGCTCCCGGCCGGCAGGGCCGGAGCGGGCGTCGCACCGCCGTCGTTGTTCTTCGAGAACAGCTGCTCGACCTGGCCGACGATGGTGGCCAGGCCGGTCAGGATCTGGCCGAGGTTGGTCACGCCGATGGCGGTGAGGATGCCGCCGATGCCGGTGAGGAAGGCCTTGAGGATGCCGGTGGTGCTGACCGCCAGGGCCCGGCCGGCCGCCCGGGTGTACGGGTTGGACATCAGCGCGGCGACCGTCGGGTTGACCGCGCCGACCACCGCCCGGTACGCCGCCTGCGCGGTGGTCAGTTGGGCGGCGGCGCCCTCCAGTTCGCGGATGCCGGCGTACACGGTCTCGATGATCTGCTGGAAGCTGGCGAAGGACCTGTTCAGCTTCTGCACCACGGATTCGCTCGCCGATCCGGCGGACCACACCTCACGGAGCTGCTCGCGGGCCCGCTCCAGGTCGGCGAGGAGGGTGACCAGCCGGGCCACCCGGCTGGTCAACGCCGCGGCGTGGGCGACGATCGCGGCCGGGTTGCCGCCCACGATCGAGGGCAGCGCGACGGTGCCGGGCCCGCGTCCGCCGGCGGCGGCATCCATCGCGCCCGAGTTGGGGATGTCAAGCACGGCGCACCTCTCTCGGCGTCACGTCGTCGGGATTCACCACAGCGATGTCGCGTCCGTCATGGGCCGGTAGACCCGGACGCGTCCGAACTCCGCCGCGGAGCCGACCGCGCCGTGGTTGTAGAGCTGGCCGTTCGCGCCGGCGACCCCGATCACCGGGCCGCCGTCGCCCGTGAACGGCTGCACGACCACCACGTCGCCGGGGTTCACCAGGCCGGAGACGTCCCGCCCGCTGCCCGAGTAGACCGCGAGCAGGCCGACCCGTTCCTGGTTGGCGGGGCTGCGGTCGAGCCAGTCGGCGAAGTCCCGCGCATCGCGGAAGGTCACCTCGGTCAGCGGCCGGGCGGAGAGCTCGCCGAGGCCGGCCCGGCCCAGGTAGTCGAGCACGTTGCCGACCGAACCGGGCTCGCCCGTGGCGCCCGCGCTGTCGTTGACCGCGTAGCCGGCCAGGGCGGCGCCGGGCTCCGCGCCGGACGTGCCGGTGCCGCCGGCCGATCCGCCCAGCGCGGCGGCGACCGCCCGGTCGGCGTCCTCGTAGTCGTTGGCGCTGCGGTGCACCAGGTCGTTCACCTCCTGGAGCAGTTGCAGGAGCGTCCGCATGGTGCCGACGACCTGCCCCTGCATCGCGATGTTCGCCGACGCGACCGGCGAGCCGAGCTTCGCGAACGACGTCGGCGCCAGGGTCAGCCGCTCCAGTTCCATCACCGTGCTGTACGCCTGGAGCAGAATGCCGACGACATTGCCGACCACTCCGCGTACGGCGTCGGGCCGTACGTTGTAAGACGAGCCTGTCGTCATCGTGAGCACCTTCCCGCCAGATCGCACGGCCCGCGCCACGCCGGGCCGGGCAGCTCCGCCGCCCGAGGCGGCTTCCGGATGGTTGCGGGTCATCGTAGGTTGGTGCGCGCGAGCCCTTAAACGGCAAAACTACCCACGACCTGCCCCGTCAAAGTGACCACGCGTCACCGGTTCCACCGGGCCGAGGAGGCACCGCCGGATGTCCGTCGACACCTTCCGCCGCCGGGCCATGCTGCCCGAACCACCGCGCGGAGAGATCATGCTGCAGGCTCCGCCCGCGCTGCCCCGGGGCGGCGGCCAGGGCGGCATGCAGCTGATGTTCATGCTGCCGATGATGCTCGGCATGGGCGCCATGTCGTTCGTCTACATCGGGCGGTCCGGCGGGGCGATGACCTGGATCTTCGGCGCGCTGTACATCAGCGCCATGGTCGGCATGCTGGTGATGAGCCTGTCCCGCGGCGGCGCCTCGAAGAAGGCACAGATCAACGACGAACGACGGGACTACCTGCGCTACCTCAGCGGCCTGCGCGGGCAGGTGCGGGAGGTGGCGGTCCGCCAGCGGGAGGCGGCGCTGGCGGCGCTGCCCGACCCGGCCGACCTGTGGTCGTTCGCCGGCACCGAGCGGCTCTGGGAGCGGGCCCGCACCGATCCCGACTTCGGCCGGGTGCGGGTCGGCACCGGGCCGCAGCGGCTGGCCACGGCGCTGCGCGCGCCGCAGACCGCCCCGCTGGAGGACCTCGACCCGGTCGCGTCCACCTCGCTGCGCCACTTCATCCGCACCTACGCCACCGTCGGCGAGCTGCCGGTGGCGGTGTCGCTGCGCTCGTTCCGGCGGGTCGTCCTGACCGGTGACCGCCCCGAGGTCCTGGACCTCGCCCGAGCCGTCCTGGCCCACCTGGCCACCTTCCACTCGCCGGACAACCTGCGCGTCGCCGCGTGCGTCGGCGCGGACCGGCAGGACGGCTGGGACTGGCTGAAGTGGCTGCCCCACGCGGTGCACCCGGGCCGGGCCGACGCCAGCGGGCCCACCCGGCTGGCGGCGCCCACCCTCACCGAGCTGGCCGCGCTGCTCGCCGACGATCCGGCCGCCCCGGCGACCCGGGGCCCGTTCCGGCCCGGGGCCAGGCCCGAGGCACCGCACCTGCTGATCCTGCTCGACGGGGCCGGCACGCTGCCCGACGCCGGCCTGGACCCACCCGGCGGGCTGGCCGGCACCACCGTCCTCGAGATCGGCGGCGGGCCCGGCGACCAAGCCGACACCCTCGACCTGATGATCTCGGAGGGGCGGCTCGGCATGCGCACCCCGGACGGCGTCGCGCTGGTCGGCGTACCGGACCGGCTCAGCGTCGCCAGTGCCGAGGTGGTCGCCCGGCAGCTCACCGCCCTGCACACGGGCACACCGGTGGTCAACGAACAGCCGTTGTCCACCACCTTCGGCCTGGCCGACCTGCTCGGCATCGGCGACCCGCGCCGGCTGGACCCGGCGGTCACCTGGCGACCCCGGCCGGCCCGGGACCGGCTGCGCATCCCGATCGGCGTGGACCCCGACGGGCGCCCGGTCGACCTGGACCTCAAGGAGTCGGCCGAGGGCGGGATGGGCCCGCACGGGCTGGTCATCGGCGCCACCGGCTCCGGCAAGAGCGAGCTGTTGCGGACCCTGGTCACCGGGCTCGCCGCCACGCACTCCTCGGAGACGCTCAACCTCGCACTCATCGACTTCAAGGGCGGCGCCACGTTCGCCGGCATGACCGACCTGCCGCACACCTGCGCCGTGATCACCAACCTGGCGGCCGACCTGACCCTGGTCGACCGGATGGCCGACGCGCTCCGGGGCGAGCTGGTGCGCCGCCAGGAGCTGCTGCGGGCCGCCGGCAACTACGCCTCGGTACGCGACTACGAGCGGGTCCGGACCGACGGCGCCGAGCTGCAACCGATGCCCTCACTGCTGGTGATCATCGACGAGTTCAGCGAGCTGCTGTCCAGCCGGCCCGAGTTCATCGACCTGTTCGTGATGATCGGCCGGCTCGGGCGCAGTCTCGGCGTGCACCTGATGCTCGCCTCGCAGCGGCTGGAGGAGGGTCGTCTGCGTGGCCTGGACAGCCACCTCAGCTACCGGATCGGGCTGCGCACGTTCTCCGCCGCAGAAAGCCGGGCGGTGCTCGGGGTGTCCGACGCGTACGAACTGCCGTCGGTGCCGGGCTCGGCGTACCTGAAGTGGGACACCAGCACCCTGCAACGGTTCAAGGCCGCGTACGTCTCCGGCGAGCTGCCGCCCGAGCAGACGGCGGCGGTGGCCGAGGAGATCCCGTACGGGCGACGGGTCCTGCCGTTCGGGCTCGCCCCGCTGGCCCTGACCGACCCGGTGGGCGAGCCGGCACCGGCGAGCGGCCCCGGCACCGCCGCGACCACCGGCGAGACGGTGCTGAGCGCGATGATCGGCCGGCTGCTCGGCAACGGGCCCGCCGCGCACCAGATCTGGCTGCCGCCGCTGGCCGAGCCGCCCGCCCTCGACCAACTGCTGCCGCCGCTGGGCATCGACCCGCTGCGCGGCCTGACCCCGGTCGGCTGGGCCGGCAACGGCCAGCTCACCGTGCCGCTCGGGGTGGTGGACAAGCCGTTCGAGCAGCGCCGGGATCTGCTGTGGACCCAGCTTTCCGGGGCGGCCGGGCACGCGCTCGTGCTCGGCGCGCCGCAGAGCGGCAAGAGCACCCTGCTGCGCACCCTGGTGACCGCGCTGGCGCTCACCCACACACCGGCCGAGGCGCAGTTCTTCCTGCTCGACTTCGGCGGCGGCGGCCTGGCCAGCCTGTCCGGCCTGCCCCACGTCAGCGGCTACGCCAACCGGCTGGACACCGAACGGGTCCGCCGGATCATCGCCGAGCTGACCGGTCTGCTGGCCGAGCGGGAGCGGTCGTTCGCCGCGCACGGCATCGACTCGGTCGCCGACTTCCGCCGCCGGCCCCCGCCCAGCCCGGACGGGCGCAACTTCGGCGACGTGTTCCTGGTCGTCGACGGCTGGATGACCCTGCGCCAGGAGTTCGAGCCGCTGGACGAGTCCGTCACCACCCTCGCCGCCCGCGGTTTGGGGTTCGGCCTGCACGTCGTCCTGTCCGCCAACCGGGCGATGGAGATCCGGCCGGCGCTGCGCGACCTGATCGGCACCCACGTCGAGTTGCGCCTCGGCGACCCGGCCGACTCGGCGTACGACCGGCGGGCCGCGGCCAGCGTGCCGAAGGGCACGCCGGGGCGCGGGCTCACGGCCGAGAAGCTGCACTTCCTCGGCGGGCTGCCCCGCATCGACGGCCGCACCTCCGTGGCCGACCTGCCGGACGGCGCGAGCGACCTGGTCAAGCAGGTGGAGGCGAGTTGGCGCGGCCCGCGTGCGCCCCAGGTGCGGCTGCTGCCCCGGCTGGTACCGGCCGCCGACCTGCCCGGCCCGGACCCCGGCGACCGGCGGATCCCGATCGGGCTGGCCGAGGCGGATCTGGGGCCGGCCTATGTGGACTTCGACGCCGACCCGCACTTCATCGCGTTCGGCGACGTGGAGTCCGGCAAGACGGGCCTGCTGCGGGTGATCGCCCAGCAGATCACGACCCGCTACCCGGTGGCCGACGCCGCCGTCATCGTCGCCGACTACCGGCGCGGGCTGCTGGACGCCGTCACCGGCGGGCACCTGCTCGGCTACGCCGGCAGCGAGCCGGTGCTCACGCAGCTCGTCGTCGAGGCCGCCGAAGGGCTGCGGCGGCGGCTGCCCGGGCCGGAGCTGACCGCCGCCCAGTTGCGCGACCGGAGCTGGTGGACGGGCCCCGAGCTGTTCATCCTCGTCGACGACTACGACCTGGTGGTGTCACCGAGCCGCAACCCGCTCGCGCCCCTGCTGGACTTCCTCCCCCAGGCCAAGGACGTCGGCCTGCACCTGGTCGTCACCCGCCGGTCCGGCGGCGCCGGCCGGAGCCTCTTCGAGCCGGTCGTGCAGCGGCTGCGCGACCTGGCGACGCCCGGTCTGCTGCTGTCCGGTTCCCGGGACGAGGGCGCGCTGCTGGCCGACGTCAAGCCCAGCAAACAACCACCCGGACGCGGGCAGTTGGTGGACCGGCGCACGGGGGTCTCGCTGGTGCAGGTCGCCTGGGCGCAGAGCGGTGCGGACAACGGTCCACAGTGACTCCGTGCACCCCCGACGGGCGGCCGGCGGCGGGTGGCCGATCGACCGGGCACGGACGCCGTGTGGGTAATAGTGCCGTGTACGCGACGGGTACTTGTGCCGTACTAACGATGGGTGACGACTGCATAGCATCCCCAGCGTGTACGGCGCCGCGAGTCGGCGCGCGACTCGGCAAGAGGAGGTGACCCGACGTGGCCAGTCCCGGATACCAGAGCGATGCCGCCGCGATGACGCGAGCGGTCAGCGGGTTCGACGAAGCCGCCACCAACGCGGCTCGGACCATGTCCGAGCTGGAGAGCGAACTCGTATCGGTACTGAGCCGGTACGCCGGTAACCAGGCCACCGCTTTCTGGCAGCTGCAGACCCGGCTGCAGGAGAGCATGCGGACCGCATCGCGTGAGCTGCAGACCATGTCCGGTCTGGTGAACGAGAGCTTCCGCAACTACAACACCGGTGACGTGGCGGCCGCCGACTCCCTGCGGGGCCTCTCCGGCGCCGTGGGCGAGGGCAGTCCCGTACTCAGTCGACTGGCCGGTGCCTAGACCTGCCCGGAAGGGGTGATGTGAGATGACCGCCGATGTGATCAACGTCGAATTCGCCGCGTTGCGGGCCGCCGCCGACTCGCTTCAGGTCAAGGCGCAGGCGCTCAACGGCCACATGGACCAGTTGCAGAGCAGCCTGGCCCCGATCAAGCAGACCTGGTACGCCTCCGGCAGCGCCGCTGGTGGGGCCGCGGAGCAGTCCGAGACGCGGCTGCGGGCGGCGCTGGCCGACATCATCGCGGTGATCGGCCAGTTCTCCGGCAAGGTGCACGAGGCGCACGACACCCAGCTGGCACTGGAAAACCGGAACACCAGCTTCTTCGCCTGAGTAGGGCGACCGGCGGCGGCGCCGGGTGGGGGCGGTGTCCGCCCGCACCCGGCGCCGCCGCCCCCGCTGGCCGCCGGCCGGCGTTGTTCTCAGCCGGGCTCCGAGACAGGAGAGCGCGACGATGCCCCAAGAGGAGTCGTTCCGGGTCCACCTCGAATCGCTGCTGGCGTTCGCCCGCGAGTTGGAAGACCAACTGGAGGCGATGCGCAGGCCGACCGACGGCCTCGGCCAGTTGCGCGTCCAGCCGGTACTGCTCGGCGAGTTCGGTGAGGCGGCGTCGCTGGTCGACCGGCACCGGGCCGCCGCCGAGCAGATGCACGAACTGCTGCACAC
Organism: Micromonospora sp. NPDC047074; assembly: GCF_040643815.1. Taxonomy (NCBI): domain Bacteria; kingdom Bacillati; phylum Actinomycetota; class Actinomycetes; order Micromonosporales; family Micromonosporaceae; genus Micromonospora; species Micromonospora sp. NPDC047074. The sequence continues at coordinate 17,713 of NZ_JBEYVB010000054.1, read as the reverse complement.
CGTGCGGGAGGCGATCGCCTTCGCCAACGACGTGACCCGCATGATCGCGGACGGGTACGCCGACCACGACATCGGCGTCGCCACGTCCTTCCGCGGCCACGGAAGGGACTGACACGATGCCGCGAGGACGCGGTCGGGCACGCACCGACTTCAGCCAGTACAGCCATCACCAACTGGTCCAGATGCTGCACGCCGGGAAACCGGAGACGGCGTCCGGGGCTGCGGAGAGCTGGGCGGCCGTCGGCGCCGCGCTGCACGAGCGCGCCGGCGACATCGAACGGCAGCTCCGCGAGTTCGAGCAGTGGTGGGACGGCGGCGCCGCCCGGCAGTACCAGACGATGATCAACGACCTGACCTCGGGAATCCGGCAGGTGGCCAACACCGCGTTCTCCGTACGGGACCTGGCCCACTCGTCCGCCGAGGCGCTCGGCACGGCCCAGAAGGCGATGCCCGCCCCGGTCGCGGTGCCCGAGCTCGCCCCCTCCGTCATCGCCGCCGCGACGACGCCCCTCATCGTGCCCGCGGACACGCCGCCCAGCACGGTCGACGCGCTCCGTCAGCACCAGGCCGAGGCGACCGCCGAGGTACGCGCCCAGCAGCAGGCCCAGACCGCCTCGAACGCGGCGCACCAGCAGGCGGTGCAGGTGATGTCCACCCTCGCCACCGAGTACGTGACCACCGAGGACTCGATGCCGGTCACGCCGAGCGCCGCGTCCCGGCCGACCACCGGCACGCCGATCGAGGAGCCGCCGCCGGTCACGCCCGCCCTCCCGCCGGTGCCGCCGCCCGGCGAACCGGTCGCGACGCCTGTCGACCCGGCCCCGACCGACCCGAACGACCCGGACGGGCCGCCACCGGCAGCCCCGGCCCGACCGCTCTTCGGCACGATGTTCACCGCCGGGTTGGCCGCGGCCGCCGCCGCGCTCGGCGGTCGGTTCACCAACGTGCCGCCCGCGCTGGGGGCCAAACCGAAGGACGAGAAGAAGGACGTCGCCCGGGTTCCGACCGCCGACGACCGGGCCGCCGGCGGCGGCGCCCGGATCTCCGCCGGCGGTGCGGGTGGCGGCGGAGGCGTCGGCGGAGGCGGCGGCGCCGACCTGTCGCCGGTGGGCAACCAGTCCCTGGCAGGTCAGGCCGGCGGCCCGGCGGCGAGCGGGCTCGCCGGAGCGGCGGGTACCGCCGCCGGGGTGGCCGCGGCGAAGGGCATGGCCGGCGGCTTCATGCCGGCGATGCCGTACGCCCCGATGGGCGGGGGCGAGGCCGCCGGCGGCCGGCGCATCCCGCCCTGGTTGGTCGAGACCGAGGACGTGTGGGGCGAGCAGTCGGTGGTGACGCCGGCCGTGATCGGCGAGGATCCCGAGGCGGACCAGCCCGGAGCCCGGTCGTGGAGGTGACCGCCGCCGGTTTCCGGGCCGTTCCGGGCGCGCTGGACGCCGCGGCGGCCGAGCTCACCGGGAACGCCGAGCGGCTGCACACCATTCGCGGGCAGCTCGCCACCCCGGCCGTCGACGGCAACGCGTTCGGGTTGGTGCCGCAGTCCCAACGGGCCATGCAGGCGCACGGCAACAGCCTCCAGCTCAGCAGCACCGAGCTGGCGGCGGCGGCGACGCAGACCCGGCGGCTGGCCACCGGGGTGACCGCCACGGTGGCCAACTACCGGCGGGGTGACACGCAGGCGAGCCAGGCGTTCCAGCAGCTGCTGGGCTCGTTGACGGGCGGCACCACGCTGACCGCCGCCCGGGCCGCCGCGCCCGCCGGCACCGCCCCGTTCGGCGCCCGGATCGCGGCCAACCGGTCGGCCGTCACGGCCGAGTTGTCCGCCGAACAGCAGCGGCTCGCCGGCTACCGGGCCCAGCTCACCGGGGACCCGGCGCTCGACCACCAGCTGCGCGAGACCATCGAACGGTCGCAGGCGCGCATCGACCTGTACGAGAGCGTCATCGCCGAACACCGCAAGATCCTCTCGTTCGACCCGTCCGGCGACGGGTCGATGGTCGAGTTGGTCGGCGACATCACCGCCGACACCCGCAACGTCGGGGTGTTCGTCCCCGGCACCACCGCCGAGCTGGCCAACTTCGAGCGGTACCACGACGCCGCGGTCGGCTTCGTCGACGCGGCACCCCGGCGGGACCTGGCCATGGTCGTGTGGATGGACGGCGACCTGCCGTCCAACCTGTTCCCGCAGGCGCCGTCGGCCAGCTACGCCGACGTCCTCGGGCCCAGACTCGCCGACTTCTCCGGCCAACTACGTGCCGAGATCGCCGGTTCCGCCGCGGGCGGCAACGACGTGCAGGTCACCTTCGCCGGCCACTCGTACGGTGGCGCGGTGGTCGGCACCGCCGAGCAGTACGGGCTGGACGCCGACCGGGTCCTGCACATCGAGTCGGCCGGCATGGGCCACCACGTGGACGGCCCGGAGGACCTGCGTCCCGTCCAGCCCGACGTGCAGCGATACTCGATGACCGCGCCGGGCGATCCGATCGCGTGGGTCCGGGACGTCAACATCGGCAACTGGGGGCACGGAGCCGACCCCGACGAGTTCCCGGGAGTGGTCCGGCTGGAGACCGGCAACTACGCCGACGGCCGGCCGCTGGAGGGCGTCTCCGCGCACTCCGACGTGCTGACCTACCACAGTGACGCGTGGTGGAACATCTACCAGGTGTTCACCGGCGGCCCGCTGGTGACGGTACCGTCGGTGCCGTGACCGAGCCGATCGACTTCGCGCCGCTGGCGGCCGTGGCCGAGCCGCTGCGGGCGATCCTGGACGAGGTCGCCGCACGGTTCGGCGACGACGTCCGGGTCAGCCGTGACGAGCAGCTCGACTGCGACCCGTTCCGGCCGGCCGGGGTGCCGAGCGAGTCGGTGCGCTGGGAATACAACCTCCGCGTTGCCGCCCCGCCCGGCGCCGCCGAGATCCTGCTGACCGAGGTGGTGCCGGCGCTGAACGCGGAGGGCTGGCGGGCCACCGACCGCAGCGGCGAGGCCGAGGTGGCCTACCAGTTCCAGCGGGACGGGACCAACCTCGGCGTGCACATCTCCCGGGACGGCACCGGCGACGTGGTGGTGGGTGGTTCCAGCCGCTGCGTCCCCACCGAGGTGCCGTAGCACCGACGGGTCAGGGGTCGGCCGGTCAGCCGCCGGGTCGCCAGCCGCGGGCCCGGCCCCGGCGCGCCACGGCCGTACCGATCCCGAGCAGCAGCGCCGCCACGAGCCCCGCCACCGCCAGCGGGAGCACCCACGGGTCCACCTGGGCACCGGGATCCGCCCGGGCTGCGGCGACCGGCCGTGCGCCCGCGCCCACGGGCCCCGGCGGTTCCTCGACGCCCTCGGCGGCCACCGCCCGGTACGGGTCCACCATTCCCCAACCGAGCTGCGGGTGCCGCCCTTCGAACGCGGTCCGGTGCGCGGTCGACTCGATCCGCCGCACCACCTCGGCGGCCGTGAGCTCCGGCCGGTACGACCGCAGCAGCGCGGCCGTGCCCGCCACGTACGCCGCCGCGAAGACGGGATTGTCGACCGTGGGCGAGTGGCCGAGCCGACCGTCCGTTCCGGCGGAGAGGCTCAGCAGTTGCCTACCCGGGGCGGCCACCCCGACGTGGTCGCCGGACCCGGTGGAGGTCACCGCGCCGTCCGGCCCGAACGCACCGACGGCCAGCACCCCGGGCAACGCGGTGGGATAGCTGGTCGCGCCCCCGGTCCGCGCGCCGGAGTGGGCCGGCGACACCACCACGATGTCGGCCTCGACCGCCCGGGCGGTGGCGGCCCGCAACTGGGCGGTGATCCTGGTCGCCGGCAGCACCACGTAGATCACCCGGGCTCGGGCGGTGACCGCGAAGTCGATGGCGGCGGCGAGCCGGCCGGGGTCGACGGCCCCGTCGCCCTGCCGGGTGGTCTGGGTGTAACGAACCGGGAGCACGGACACGCCGGGTGCCAGGCCGGCGAAGGTCGTGTCGTCGTGTGGCCGGGCGGCGATCAGGCCGGCGGCGAACGTGCCCCGGCCGTCGCAGTCGTCGGTGGCCCCGCGGCGGTTGGCCAGGACGTCCCGGCCGGCCTCGACCTGACCCGGGCGAAACTGTGCGTTGCGGGCGTCGACGCCGGTGCCGAGCACCGCGACCCGCACCCCGGACCCCGTGCTCAGTGGCCACACCCGGCGTGGCCCGAGCAGTTCCGACGCCCACGGGTTGCCGGCGGTGTGCACCCCCACCGGCTTGGCGCACCCCGCCGGGGCGGCGTGGCCGGCCGGCACGGCAGCCACCGGCAGCGTCCCGGCCAGCGCGCCGACGACGCCCGCCAGCACGGCGCGCACGGGTCGCGGGCCGGACCGTGCCGTCGCGCCGACGCCACGCCCGGGCCGATCCACCCGGATCATGCCGGCACCCGCAGCGTCACCCGGGTGCCACGGCCGGGCCAGGACTCCACGGTCGCCTTGCCGCCGACCTCGCGCAACCGGGCCACGATCGACTCCCGGATGCCGAACCCGGGTCGGCCGACGACGTCGAAGCCGCAACCGTGGTCACGGACCACCACGACCAGGGCGCTGCTCTCCTCGGCGGCGCGGACCACCGCGTCGCCGATGCCGGCGTGCTTGACCACGTTGCCCAGAGCCTCCCGCACCCCGCCGAGGACCGCGTCCCGGTCCGGGCCGGCCATCCGGCTACCGGCACCCGCGGCCACCGCCAACTCCACCCGCAGCCCGCGTCCCGCAAGTTCCTCGACCAGTTCGGCCAGCCCGCTGGCGAGCGGGTTGTCGCCGCCACCGGAATCGTCGAGCATCCGCCGCAGGCGGGCGGCCTGGCCCCGGGCGGCGGCCCGCGCCTCGGCGAGCCGTGCCGCCGGCGCGGTCTCGTCCGTCGCGTGGTGCAGGGCGATCGCCTCCATGGTCTGCAACACCGTGTCGTGCAGCGACCGCAGCCACCGGACCCGCTCGGCCTCCCGACCGGCCCGGATCCCGTACGACATGGCCAGGTGCAGGCTCAGCCCGCAGATCACGAGCACCGCCAGCGCGACCACCACCGCCAGCCCGAGCCATCCGGCCCGCCCGGCGAGCGCCCCCCTGTCGGCGGCGGCGCCAAAGGCGGCCATCGTCAGTTGCGCGGGCGTCGACAGCAGCACCGCGAGCACGCCACCCACCAGCCCGTAGGCCCCGGTCACCAGGACCACGGCACCGGCCAGGTACGGCCAGAACACCTCGGTGTGCGGCGCCACCGCGCTCGCCGCCACGTTCACCGCGTACGCCACGGCGAGGTCGACCAGGACGACCACGCGCGCCCGTTCGAGGTCGACCTCCGGCTGCCGGTGGACCGTGACGATCGCCGCGACGTTGCCGGCCAGCAGCAGGGCCGCGACCGGCAGGAGAGTCACCAGGGCCACCGGGTCCCCGCGCACCACGAGCAGCCCCAGGGCGACGGGCAGGACACCCACCCGGTACGCCAGAGCACCGAGCAGCAGGCACCGCGAGGTCTGACGGTGCAGCACGGCACCGGCGCCGCCGCCGAGCGGAAGACCCTGCGCGGGGGCCAGCGTCATCCACGTCGGGCGCAGGCGCGGTGACCTGACTCCCGCCATGACGGCACGGGTCAGCAGCGCGAACATCATGCCCGGCGTGGCGGCACTGTCGACTGTCACGGGCCCTCCCGTGCCGCGCCGACCAACGCCCACGTGTCAGCTCTCCTTGTCCACATCAGACCGCGCGTCGCGACTGGCCCATACGCGGATCGTGGCCAGTTTTCCCGACATGCGACCTTTCAAGCAAGACCCGACCGCCATTGACCCAGATCGACGCCGAGTGGCTTTCGGACCACGATCGCGGGTTCGAGCCGCACCCACCCGGATCGAGGCTCCGCGCGGCGGCCACGAGCCCCTGACGCCCCAGGCCGTAGGCTCACCATCTCCCGGCGCCCAGCGTCGGACCGCTCAAGGACGGGAGCCTCATGCCCAGCATCAGTCGGTCGGTCGAGGTCCTCGTCGTCGATGACCAGATTCTGATCCGCGCCGGCCTGGTCGCCCTGCTCCGGGCCGCCCCTGGCATCTCCGTGGTGGGCGAGGCCGCCGACGGCAGCGAAGCGGTGGCGGTGGCCGCCGCGACCCGGCCCCAGGTGGTCCTGATGGACATCCGCATGCCGGGTATCGGGGGCATCGCCGCCACCCGCGAAATCATCGCCGCAGCCGGCGACGATCCGCCCCGCGTCCTCGTGCTGACCACGTTCGACATCGACGAGTACGTCTATGAGGCGCTCCGGGCCGGTGCCAGCGGTTTCTTGCTCAAGGACACCCCGCCGCAACGCCTGCTTGCCGCCGTCACCACGGCGGCCGGCGGGGACATGCTCTTCACCCCCAGCGTCGTCCACCGGCTCATCGAGGCGTTCGCCGGCCGGGCCGCCTCCCGACCCGACGGCCTGCCCGCACTCAATGTTCTCACCGGGCGTGAGCGCGAGGTGCTCCGACTGGTCGGCATGGGCCTGGCCAACTCGGACATCGCCGACCGGCTGGTGATCGCCGAGTCCACCGTCAAGACCCATTTAAACCGGGTCATGGCCAAGCTCGACCTGACCAGCAGAGCGCAGGCGGTCGTCCTGGCGTACGAGTCCGGCCTGGTCCAACCGGGGGCGGGTGTGCCGGCACTGTCGGGTCAACCGGGCCGGGAACGGTGAACGTCAGCCTGTGATCTCTCGCCGTCGGCGGACTGCTCGGGCGACGGCGGATCGAGCCGTTCGTTCCCGGCCGCCGAGACGACTCCGGTCGGCAGTGCGAGCGTGACGGCGAAGCCACCCTCCGGGCCGGTGCCGATGTGCACGCTCCCGCCGTAGAGCCGTGCCCGCTCGCGCATGCCGACGACACCGTGGCCGGTCACCGGCCCGGACGCGGGCCCCGGCCCGTTGTCGGAGACTCGGATGGTCAGGTGTCCCGGTCGGCAGTAGTCGAGCCGCACGGTGACGTCGGCGTTTCGCGCATGCTTGAGGACGTTGGTCAGCGACTCCTGCACGAACCGGTAGGCACAGAGGTCGGCCCCCGGCGGCAACGGACACCGCGCGCCAGCGACCACCACCGCTACCCGCACGCCGGTGGCTCGGACCCGCTCGGCCAGTTCCTCGAGCCGGTTCAGCCCTGGTGCGGGATCGTCCGCCCGAGGCCCGCTCTGCTGATCGGCATCGGGAATCCTGAGCAGGTCGAGCATCCGGCGCATCTCCTCCAACGCCTCGCGACTGGTGCCGGCGATGGTGTCCAACGCCTTGCCCGTCGTCTCGGGATCGGCGGACAGCACGTATCGGGCCAGACCGGCATGCACCGATATCACCGACATGTGGTGGGCAACGACGTCGTGCAGCTCGCGGGCGATCCGCACCCGCTCCGCCACGACCGCGCTGCGAGCCCGGCCTTCCCGTTCCCGACGCAGTTCCTCGGTCAGGACGAGCAACCGCCGGTTACGGTCGGCCAGCCGTCGCACCCCGGTCCCGAACAACCAGGCGACCAGCACTGCCACCAACGCCTGGGCGAGTGCCGCCCAGGGCGTGTAGACCTCGATCACCACACCGCTGTAGAACACCACCGCGGCCGTTGCCGCGGCCCCCAGCAGAGTCGTCAGGGTCGAATGCGTCGCGGCCACGGTATACATCGCGAGCAGCGGCCCGAAGAGGTTCAGGCTGGGCACGTAGCCGAGGGTGAGGAACCAGACCACCGCGGCGCAGGACGTGAGCAGCACGGGCATCGGGGCCCGCCGACGCAGCGCGAGCGGAACGTTGGCCAGGCAGGTCAAGGCCAGGGCCGCGCCGTCGAACTCCCGGAACCCGGGCAACTGGTAGTCGCGTCCCAGCCACGAGGTGACCACGACGATCCCGGCTGCGAGCGTGCCGTCGGCGACCGTCGAGGGCACATCGAACAGACGCTGCCGCCAGTCGCCGTTGCGCACCCGCAGATCGTAGTGCGCCGCCGGGCAGCCGACGGTACGACCGGTGAGCGACCTGAGCCGCCTACGCCCTGTCACTCTCCACCCAGGGCGGTATTCCACCCCGTCTCGGGTACCGCAGGAGTCGCAGAAAGGACTCAATCATCCAGGCGATGTGGGGCGACCGTGTCGACAGTAGCGTTCCCTTCACATCAGTCGCCCTGGGAGTTGAAATGATTGCGCGCCGAATTACCACGGCTTTCGTGGCAGGAACCGCCGCTCTGATCAGTGTGGTTGCCATTTCCCCGACCCCCGCGCAGGCGGTCACCACCTGGACCCTGAGCAACACCCCTGCGGACGTCACCGGGGCCTGGGTCCACGGCACCTGGTGGTGGGGCGCCAGCGGTCGTCTGTATGTGGAGGTGAACGTCAAGGACACCGTTGCGAACAGCAAGAACGCGAGTGTGTCGCTCGCGGCCGGCTACAGCGACGGCGGCGTGCGTCGTGAGGACTTCTTCAACAACGACGGCGCGAACACGACAGTCACCATGACGTACAGCTTCGCCCCCAACGTCTCCTTCATCAACGCGAGAGAGTGCGTGGACAACGCCAGCGGCCTGGCCACCTGCGGGAATACCGTCAGGATCTTCGGCTAGGGACAGCGGTGACAGGTGATCCGTGCCGGAACCGGCACGGATCACCTGTCGCTTTCGGAGGAGACGGTCAGCTTCCCAGGGTGTTGATGTGGAGCAACCGGTTGGGCGAGCCCGCACCGGGGTTGATGACGACGTTGGGCGTGGCCGCGGCCACCACCGCCGCGTTCACCGTCGCCGGGCTCGCGGTCGGGTTGTTCCTCAGGTAGATCGCGGCGGCGCCGGCGACGTGCGGGGCGGAGAAGGACGTGCCGCTGCCGGTGTACGTGGCGGAGTCGTTGGTCCGCCAGGCGGCGGTGATGTCGACGCCGGGCGCGAAGAGGTCCAGCGCGGTGCCGTGGTTGGACCAGGTGGGACGGGTGTCGGTGCGGTCGGTGGCGCCGATGGTCAGCGCCTCGCCGACCCGGGCGGGCGACGTGCCGGTGGCGGGCACACGCCGCCACCGAGGCTGAGGTTGGCCACGGCGGGACGGACCGCGGTGGCGGTGACCCGGTCGATGCCGGCGACGACGCCGGCGGTGGTGCCGGAACCGTTGTTGTCGAGCACCCGCACGCCGACGATGCTGGCGTTCTTCGCCACGCCGTAGGCGTTACCCGCGGCGACCGAGGCGACGAACGTGCCGTGGCCGTTGCCGTCGTCGGCGTTGTAGTCGTTGTCGACGGCGTCGTAACCGTGCGACGCGCGGCCGCGAAGTCCTGGTGGCTGACGCGCACCCCGGTGTCGATCACGTAGATGCGCACGCCGGTGCCGGCCCCGTAGGTGAAGGACCGGTTGAGCGGCAGGTTGCGCTGGTCGATCCGGTCGAGGTCCCAGGAGTGCGGGTTGACCTGGGTGGCCGTCGTCCGCACCCGCCGGTCCTGCTCGACGTAGCTGACGGCGGGGTCGGCGGCGAGGCGCTGGGCGGCCGCCGGGCTCAGCTTCGCGGCGTAGCCGTGCACCGAACGGCCGAAGACCGGGCCACCGTGCCGCCGTACCGGGAGGTGAGCCGGTCCGTGGTGGCGGTGTCGAACTGCTGGCCGTCCTTGAGCACGACGATGTAGCTGCCGTCCACCGCGTCCGGGCTGGACGCGCCGAGCACGGTCCCGGTGGCCGGAGCCGCCGTCGCCGGGTTGCCGAGGGCGGCGAGCAGCGTGCTGGTGACGGCGACGCCGCTCAGGAGGGTGATGAGGCGACGCCTCACCGGCGGGTCGGCATTCACTGCGGCTCCTTTTCCTGGCCGTTTTCCGTGCCGCTGATTGCGGTACGGCTAGCGCGATCCGCCTCGGCGAAGGCCACCGGAGAACCGCGCACCGACCACGCCAGGGAGAACCCGTATATCGATCGTTGCCATTGTTTGAGGGGCTGGTTATCGAGTCGGAGAATTTGTGACCATCGTTGCCCACTCCTGCCGGACGCCCGCACGCCCGCCCCGCCCCGCGCCGCGGCCGACGGCGCCCGCGACCGACCGGGGGCGGCCGCCCCGCGCACGCCAACCGTTGACGAACCGGTGACCCATCTGAAACATTGACGGTCTTCGCGCGAAAGAAGTCGACATCTACGCGCAAGAAGCTAGCGATGTGCCCGCAACATCTCGACACGCTCCCCCTGCCGCCGGCCGCCGCTGTCCGCGCCGCGGGCTCCACTGCCGACCTCACAGAACAGGGACGCCATGACAAGAAGGAAACTCAGCCGACGACTGCTCAGCGGTCTGCTCGCGGCCAGCCTGCTCGGCCTGGCGGCGGTCTCGCCCACCCCGGCGCTCGCCGCCGGCGGTCCCAACCTGGCGGCCGGCAAGTCGGTCTCGGCCAGCGGACACGCCGACGTCTACGTCGCGGCCAACGTCAACGACGGCAACCAGAACACGTACTGGGAGAGCCCGTCGAACGCGTTCCCGCAGTGGATCCAGATCGATCTCGGCGGCAGCGTCAACATCGACCAGGTGAAGCTGAAGCTTCCGCCCTCGACCGCCTGGGGCGCCCGCACGCAGACCATCGCGGTGCAGGGCAGCACCAACGGGAGCACCTTCAGCACGCTCGCCGCGTCAGCCGGGCGGGTGTTCGACCCGGCGTCGGCCAACACCGTCACCATCGACTTCACCGCCGCGGCCGTCCGCCACGTCCGGCTGACCGTCACGGGCAACACCGGCTGGCCCGCCGCCCAGATCTCCGAGTTCGAGATCTACGGCGTCGACGGCCAGGGCGGCGAGCCCGGCGGCCCCGGCGACCCGGGCGGCACCAACCTGGCCACGGGCCGCCCGATCGAGGCGTCCTCGTCGGTCCACTCCTTCGTCGCGGCCAACGCCACCGACAGCAGCCCCACCTCCTACTGGGAGTCCGCCGGCTTCCCGTCGACCCTGACGGTCAAGCTCGGCGCCGCCGCCGACGTCACCGCGATCGTGGTCAAGCTCAACCCGGACCCGGTCTGGGGCGCCCGCACGCAGAACCTCCAGATCCTGGGCCGCGCACAGGGCGCCACCGGCTACACCGCGCTGACCGCCCCGACCAACCACGCCTTCAGCCCGGCCGGCAACCAGAACTCCGTGACGATTCCGGTCACCGGCCGGGTGGCGGACGTACAGCTGAAGTTCCTGAGCAACACCGGCGCGCCCGGCGGGCAGGTCGCGGACCTCCTGGTGCGGGGATCGTGGGCCCCGAACCCCGACCTCGTCGTGACCGCGACGAGCTGGAGCCCCGCGACGCCGAGCGAGGCCACCCCGATCACCCTGTCGGCCACGGTGCGGAACGCGGGCACCGCGGCCGCCGGCGCGACCACTGTGGACTTCAGGCTCGGTGGCACCGTGGTGGGCAACGCCCCCGTCGCCGCGCTCGCCGCCGGCGCCTCGACCACCGTCACGGCCAACATCGGCACGCAGTCGATGGGCAGCCACAGCGTGACCGCGGTGGTGGACCCGGCCGACACGGTCGCCGAGCAGAACAACGACAACAACAGCTTCACGGCGGCCACGCCACTTGTCGTCACCCAGGCCCCCGGCCCCGACCTCCAGGTCGTCGGCATCACCCCCAACCCGACCAACCCCGCCGTCGGGGCCGCGGTCACCTTCACCGTCGCGGTGCGCAACCGCGGCATCACCGCCACCTCCACCGCCTCCGTGACCCGGCTGACGGTGGGCGGCACGACCCTGAACGCCAACACCGCCGCCGTGGGCGCCGGCGCGACGGTCAACGTGGCGGTCGCCGGAAGCTGGACCGCCACCGCCGGCGGCGCGACCATCACCGCCGCCGCCGACGCCACCAACGTCGTCGCCGAGACCAACGAGTCCAACAACTCGTTCTCCCAGGCGATCGTGGTCGGCCGGGGTGCGGCCGCGCCGTGGGTCGAGTACGAGGCCGAGGCAGCCCGCTACCAGGGCACCCTGCTCGAGGCCGACCCCCTGCGCACGTTCGGGCACACCAACTTCGCCACCGAGTCCTCGGGGCGCAGGTCGGTGCGGCTGAACAGCACCGGGCAGTTCGTCGAGTTCACCTCGACCAACCCGGCGAACTCCATCGTGGTACGCAACTCCATCCCCGACGCGCCGGGCGGGGGCGGCATCACCGCCAGCATCAGCCTCTACGTCAACGACGTCTTCGCCCAGAAGTTGACGCTCTCGTCGCGCAACAGCTGGCTCTACGGCACCACCGACGACACCGAGTCGCTGTCCAACACGCCGCAGGCCGACGCCCGGCGGCTGTTCGACGAGTCGCACGCCCTGCTGTCGCAGTCCTGGCCCGCCGGGACCAGGTTCAAGCTGCAGCGGGACGCGACCGACACCGCGTCGTTCTACATCATCGACCTCGTCGACCTGGAGCAGGTGGCTCCCCCGGCCAGCAAGCCGGCCGAGTGCACCTCCATCACCGCCTACGGCGCGATCCCGAACGACGGGATCGACGACAGCGCCGCCATCCAGCGGGCCGTGACCGACGACCAGAACGGCGTGATCAGCTGTGTCTGGATCCCCGCCGGGCAGTGGCGGCAGGAGCAGAAGATCCTGTCGCCGGACCCGAACCGTGGGCAGTACAACCAGCGGGGGATCCGGAACGTCACGATCCGTGGCGCGGGAATGTGGCACGCACAGCTCTACACCCAGACCGAACCGCAGAACGTGGTGGGCAACATCAACCACCCGCACGAGGGCAACGTCGGTTTCGACATCGACGACAACACCCAGATCTCCGACGTCGCCATCTTCGGCATGACGACCAACCGCGCCAACCGGGGGCACGGGCTGAACGGGCGGTTCGGCAAGAACACGAAGATCAGCAACGTGTGGATCGAGCACGTCAACGTCGGCGCCTGGGTCGGGCGGGACTACTCCGACACGCCCGCCTACTGGAACCCCGGCGACGGGCTCGAGTTCACCGGCATGCGGATCCGCAACACGTACGCCGACGGCGTCAACTTCTCCAACGGCACGCGCAACTCCCGGGTGTTCAACTCGTCGTTCCGCACCACCGGTGACGACGCCCTGGCCGTCTGGGCCAACCCGCGGGTGAAGGACACCAGCGTGGACGTCGGACACGACAACCGGTTCCTGAACAACACCATCCAGCTGCCCTGGCGGGCGAACGGCATCGCGATCTACGGCGGCTACAACAACACGATCGAGAACAACCTGATCGCCGACACGATGAACTACCCCGGCATCATGCTGGCGACCGACCACAGCCCGCTCCCGTTCTCCGGCACCACGCTGATCGCCAACAACGCGCTGCACCGGTGCGGCGGCGTGTTCTGGAACGAGGACCAGGAATTCGGGGCGATCACGCTGTTCCCGGCGACGACGGACATCACCGGCGTCACCATCCGGGACACGGAGATCCACGACTCGACCTACGACGGCATCCAGTTCAAGAACGGCGGCGGCAACATGCCGAACGTCGCGATCACCAACGTGAAGATCGACAAGTCGAACAACGGCGCCGGCATCCTCGCCATGAGCGGCGCTCGCGGCAACGCCGTCCTGACCAACGTCACCGTCACCAACTCCGCCGACGGCGACATCGTGAAGCAACCCGGCTCCACCTTCACCTTCACCGGGAACTGACCCTCGCACACACCGTCGACGCGGGACGTCCCCGGGCCACCACGGAGGCGTCCCGCGTCGCGGGGCACGCACCACAGGTCATCACCCCGACACCATCGGTCGACCTTGTCAAATATTTACATGTCCATATATGGTCCCCGGTGTTAAGTGCCAACACGGGGCGGAGGGGGGTCGGATGGCAGCCGCAGGGACGCCGGTGACACATCGGGCGATCGACGCGGGCCGGTTCAGGCTCGACGGTTCACTCGATCTCAGCGCACCGTCCACGTCCGTGGCCGACGTGACGATCGGCGGCCGACTGCACGAGTTCACCGCCGGCTCGGCGGGGCTCGCGGACGACGTGGCCCGCACGCTCGGCGTCGAGACGTTCGACGAGGAACTCTCCTACCAGGGTGGCACGCTGCTGACCGCGCGCACCCGGGCCTACGACCCGCAGATCCAGCTGACCGAGGAACGGCTCGTCGTGGTCTGGCGCGGGCCGCGGCACTGCTTCTTCACCGAGATGTACGACGCGACGACCGCCGACCTGCTCGGCGTGTTGCGGACCATGCGCATCGAGGAGCACGACGACGGCCTGACCCTGCACCCGGTCGCGAAGCTCGGCGCCGAGTTCGCCGCACCGGCCACCGTGCTCAAGGAGATCCCCGGGCTCGGCCTGCTGGAGATGGCACCGCTGACCAAGGAGCGGATCGGGCAACTGCCCACCTGGCGGGGCCACAAGACGCAGGCGGGTGAGCTGTTCCGGGACGTGCTCCCCGACGGCCAGCCCTACTTCGTCCTGGCCGCGCCCGACGCCTGGCTCAGCCTGGTGCCGTTCACCGGCACGGACGTGGAACAGGTGCCCACGCTGCTGGACCAGCTCCGCGTCCAGACAGCCAGGTAGGCCGCCGTGGCCGAACTGCTCGGCAGCGTGGCGGCGTACACCGTCCTGCTCACGCTGCTCGTCGCGACCGCCGAGCACCTGTCCCGGCCGGCCACGCTCACCGAGGCGTTGGCCGCGCACCGGGTGCTTCCGGCGCCGGGCGCGGTCGCCGCGCTCGTCATCGCGAGCGAGGGCCTGCTCGCCGGCACCGGCGTCGTGGCGCTGTTCCGCGACAACGGGGCCCTGCTCGTCGCGGTCCTCGTCGGCGGCGCCGTGCTGCTCGGCCTGTACGCCGGCTACGGCCTGCACCTGATGTCGACCGGGCGCACCGGGTCGTGCGGGTGCTCCCGGATCGAGCTACCGATGACCGGATGGGTGGTGGCCCGGGCGGCGATCCTCGCCGGGCTGGCACTTGTCGCACTCGTCCTGTCCGGCTCGGTCATTCCGCCCGACCGCGCCGACTCGTCACTCACCGTCGTGCTGCTGGCCGCCGTCACGTTCACCGCGCTGCTGTGGCACCTGCCCGCCGCGATGTACGACCCGACCGCAACGACCGCCACGCGCCCCCCGAACCACCGGATCATCCGCATCACACAGAGAGGCCTGCCCGGATGAGCTTCCAGACCAGCGCGCTGATCCTGAGCTGGGTCGCGATCCTCCTGCTGGCTCTCACGGTCTCGGGCCTGGTACGCCAGGTGCACGCGCTGTCGAGCGGGGCCGTCCAGCGTCGTCCCCCCTCGGCCGGGCTGCAACGCGGAGCGGCGGCCCCCGGATTCGCCCAGCTCGCGCCGGCGACACCGACGGTGCCGCTCGTGCTGCTCTTCCTGGACCCCGACTGCGGGACCTGCGGCGAGGTGCTGGCCGAGGCGAACAGCCACGTCGGCCGGCCCGACCTGGAGTTCCGGGTCCTCTACCGGGGCGCCCCCTCGGCGGAGGCGGCGGCGCTGCCGATCACCGTACTCGGCGAGCAGGCCGAGCTGTTCGAGCGGTACGACGCCCTCGCCACCCCCTTCGCCACCATCGTCGACCCGGCCGGTCAGGTGCTCGGCGCGGGGCCGCTCGGCTCCCGCGCGGCCCTGCGCCGCCTGCTCGACGACCTCGGTAATCCAACCGGCGGCCCCGCAGCGGCGGTCGCCACGAATCAGGGAGGTCGGGCATGACCACTCTCGACGCCGTGCCCTGGCTGCGCGGAACCGACCCGGGGACGGGACCGGCCGTCCGGCGCGTGCCAGTGCGGCCCGGTGGCCGCAAGCGCGGGGGCTGGGAACTGTCGCGACGCACCCTGCTCCAGGCGGGCACCGCGGTGGGGATGGCGGCGCTCAGCGTCTTCCCGGCGGCCCGTCGCGCGTACGCCGACGGTTACACGATCCTGGCCAGCTGTCCGACGTACGCCAGCGACCACAACTGCTCGCCGGGATGCGGCCCGAGCACGATCTTCGCCGACTCCTGCAACACCAGCGGGACGTACACCGGGTTCCACAAGAACGACGGCGTCACCTGGATCCTGCGGCCGAACGAGTGCTACGGCGGGACGTACGACGGTTGGCTCTGGGCCTACAACGGGGCGTGCGGCGCCTGCACCTGCTCGGTGGAGCGCCGGTGCCACGACGGGTTCCGGAAGACGAGCTCGGGCTGGGTCAAGTCGATCTGCCGGTGGAACACCAAGTGCGGCTGCCTGGGCACGGCCACCTGGCCCACCACCCAGCGGACCAACACCGGGGTGAACGTCTACACCGTGCAGCACCTGCTGACCCTGCGGGGACACGCGACCGACATCGACGGGATCTTCGGTAGCGACACCGAGGCGAAGGTGCGCAGCTTCCAGACGGCGGCCGGCCTCGGGGTCACCGGCATCGTCAACGCGACCACCTGGCCGGCGCTCGTGACCACCGTCCGCTCCGGGAGCACCGGCGAGGGCGTCCGTGCCGCCCAGCGCCAGCTGAACAGGCGCGGCTACGCGCTGGTGGTCGACGGGGAGTTCGGCCCGGCGACCGACAGCGCGGCCCGCGACTTCCAACGGGCGAACGGGCTGACGGTCGACGGGATCATCGGGGGCAACTCCTGGCGGACGCTGACCGGCGCAGCCGTATGACCCGAGCGCTACCGGAGCCCGTCCGGGCGGTACGCCGGTGGGGCACCGATCCGCTGGTGCCCTTCCTGCTGTTCAGCCTCGGTGCGCTCGCCGCGGCCGCGTACGGGCACGTGCTCACCTGGGCGATGATCGGCGGCCTGGCCGGGTACACCCTCTCCGGCTCCGTTTGAACGCACAACAGCGCGCACGCGCTGGCCTCGCCCGGGTGGCGGGATCGAAATCGGCAGAGCGTCGTCCTCGGCCTGTTCGTCACGGGGTTGATCCTCGGCGGCATGCTCAGCGGGTTGGTGCTGGGGTTGTTCTCCGGGCTGTCCGCTCCCCTGCCCGCCCCGTGGCGGTACGCGGCCATCGTGGTGGTGGCGGTGCTGGGCCTGCTCCGCGAGCTGGGCCTGGTCTCGATCCGGCTGCCGCAGAACGCCAGGCAGGTCCCGCAGGACGTGCTGCAGCGCAACATCCGGCGCGGGTCGCTCCAGTTCGGCTTCGAGATGGGCACGGGGGTTCGCACCTACGTCTCGGCGAGTGCCCCGTACGTGCTGGCGTCCGCGCTTCTCCTCGGCGGTCAGCACCTGCACGTCGCGCTGCTCGCCGGGTTCGGATTCGGGGTCGGGCGCGCGTTCACGCCGCTGACCCGCCGCGCCGCCGGCACCGGTGACGGGTGGGACATCGACCTGCGGGTACGGCTCCGGACGATCACCGTCACGGCGGCCGTCGTGCTCGTCGTCGCCCTCGGCCTGCTGAGCGTACGGCAGCTCTGACATCCCCGGCGTGCGGCTGCCCCGTCGCGGCGGGGCGGTTGCGCGCCGGCTCCGCCCGGCGAAGCGTGGGCGACGTCGACGCGAGCACGGCCGCCACGGTCAGGCCGACGGCGCACCCGACGAGGATCGTGCTCGCGGCGGTCGCGTCGGTCAGCGTGCCGAGCGCGTTGTTGGTGAGCAGCAGGGGCACGCCCTGCGCCAGCACGAGAACCGACTGCACGCGGGCCAGGTGGCTCGCCGGGGCGCCCGCCAGGATCAGCGGCCCGATGTGGGTGCCGAACAGGCCTGAGCCGATCCCGACGACCACGGCGGCGCCGCCGGCCGTCGACGCCGCCGGTGCGACGGCGAGGCCTACTTCGAGAACCGCAGGCTGCCGTACGTCGTGGCCCTGAACCGTTTCGACGGCGCGCCGCAGTACGAGCTGGAGGAGGTCCGCGAGGCGCTGG
>NZ_JBEYVB010000053.1:0-38784 GCF_040643815.1 Micromonospora sp. NPDC047074 | reverse complement strand
TGCGTTAGGAAGGTGCCCTTCCTTACACCCCGACCGGGTCGGAGGTAGGGCTCTCCCTACCTCCGACCCGGGGGTGGACCGGGTTACTCAGCGCAACCGTTCCGCCGAGACTGGAGGGCAGGGACGCGCCGGCCGGCGCGCTTCCGGGATCGACGGACGGGAGCCGTGATGGTGCTCGGAGCGGTGGCGGATCCGCCGGTACGGCGGGGCAGTGACTACGCACAGTTGTCCCGGCGGATCAGCGGGGCGGGTCTGCTGGAGCGACGCCCGGGCCGCTACGTGACCCGGATCGTGCTGACCCTGGGCGTCTTCGCGGCGGGCTGGGCCGCGGTCGGGCTGGTCGGCGACTCGTGGGCACAACTCCTGGTGGCCGTCTTCCTGGCCGTCGCCACGACCCAGGTCGCGTTCCTCGGCCACGACGCCGGTCACCGGCAGATGTTCCGGCGGCGCGGGCCGAGCGAGGCGGTCGGCCTGCTCACCGGCAACCTCGCGGTGGGGCTGAGCTACGGCTGGTGGGTGGACAAGCACAACCGCCACCACGCCAACCCCAACCACGAGGACGAGGACCCGGACGTCGGGGCGGGCGCGCTGGTCTGGACGTACGAGCAGGCCGCCGCGACGCGCGGCTTCGGCCGTTGGCTGGCCCGCCGGCAGGCGTGGCTGTTCTTCCCGATGCTGCTGCTGGAGGGGCTCGCCCTGCACGTGGCGAGCGTGCAGGCGATCGTGGGGCGGGACTCCGACGGCCGGTTCCGCACCCCGATGCGGCACCGTCGGCTGGAGGCACTGCTGCTGGTCGTGCACGCCGTGGGCTACCTCGGGGCGCTGCTGCTGGTGATGTCGCCGCTGAAGGCGCTGCTCTTCGTCGCCGTCCACCAGGGGCTGTGGGGGCTCTACATGGGCTGCTCGTTCGCCCCGAACCACAAGGGCATGCCGATGCCCACCGCCGACGACGACCTCGACTTCCTGCGCAAGCAGGTGCTGACCTCCCGCAACGTGCGGGGCAACCGGTTCGTCGACGTCGCGCTGGGCGGGCTCAACTACCAGATCGAGCACCACCTGTTTCCGAACATGCCCCGGGCCAACCTGCGCCGGGCCCGGCCGATCGTGCGCGCCTACTGCGCCGAGCAGGGCGTGCCGTACGCCGAGACCGGGCTGGTCGAGTCGTACCGTCAGGCGCTCGCGCACCTGCACGAGGTGGGCCGGCCGCTGCGCGGCTGAGTCGCGTACGAAAGGGGGCGGCACCCACCGGGTGCCGCCCCCTCCCGTACGGTCGGGCTCAGGAGTTCAGGGACTCGACCAGCGACTGCGGGGCTTCCTCGGTGTCGCTCGCGGCCGGCTTCTGCACCTGGACCGGGGCGCCAAAGTCGGAGTAGGTGGTGATCATCGTGCCCAGCGACTCGTGCAGCACGTTGGTGTCGACGGCGAACTCGACGAGCCGGCCCTGGTCGTCCACCCGGGCGGTGAAGGGGACGGCCTTGGCCTTGTCGCCGAGGGCCTTGATGCCCTCGTCGTCGGGCTTCGTACGGGTGTAGTCCAGGACGCCGGAGAAGCTTCCGTTCGCGGTCTTCTCGACCTCCACCACGCTGTCGGTCATCTGCTTCGCGCCGCCCGGGTCGCCCTCCGGCATCAGGTTGAGCTGGCTGCCCTTGCCGAGCTGGGTGAGGCTCATGTGCTGCCACTTCTTCGGCATCCCCGCCATGCCGGTGATCTTCAGGTAGACGTCGTTGCCGATCATCAGGATCCGGAACGTGCCCTCGGCGCCCGTCTTCATCGTGATGTCGGCGGTCTTGCTGGCCGGGTCCATCGCGCCGGTGCTGTTCACGGCCGTCGACTGGAGCTGCATCTTGACGCTCTGCTGGTTCAGCTTCTGCGCGGCGGCGACCAGCTCGGCGCGGGCGCCGGCCAGGACGCTGCTGTTCGGTGCCGGGGCGATGCTGGTGGCGCCGGTCCCGGGGGCCGGAGCAGCCACGTCCCGCTCCGTGGCGCACCCGGTGAGACCGAGGGCGAGTGCGGCGACGAACGCGACCCCCGTGGTCGCCAGCCGTCGAGTGTTCATCGTGGAAGTCTCCTCACGCAGGGTGGGCCGGGGCGATGCCGGAGCGCGGTCCCGGCCGGGCCGCCGGTCAGCCTAACCCCGGCAGGCGACAGGCGCGCGTCGATGTCCCGCCGCCCGGCGTCCGGCGTGCCGCCCGCTCCGGCCACACCTCCCGCCGCTGGTCGCCGCCGACCCGGCCCGTCCCGGTAGGGTCTCCCCATGGCAGACGTGCACACGGTCGAGGCGACGCCGGACGGGCCCGGCGGGCCGGTGTGGCGCGTCCTGACCGCTCGCCGCGGCACGCCCTCGGCGGGCGGGGTGACCCGGCACGACCTGGAACTGGCCCGGCGGATCGGCGAGATCGTGGGGAGCGTTCGATGAGATTCGAGATCAGCAAGGTGCTGGACGCCATCGAGGGCCGGGTCAGCACCGACCCGTCGCTGGCCCGGGCCGTCGTGGACCTGGCCGAGGTGATCCGCTACCAGGATCTCGACGGCGGCCGCCCGGCCAGCCTGCTCCGCCTCGGCATGGTGATCGACGCGCTCGCCCGGGAGCTGGAGGAGGACAGCGTCCCCGTCTACGCGGTCGTCCACCGGGCCCTGCTCTCCGACGCCGACCTCACCTCCAACGAACGCATGGTGGTCCGCCGGTGGGCCGACGACGGGCTGGTGGAGGTGCTCGACAACCCGGGCGACCGGGCGCTGGAGGTGGCCGACCTGCTCGGCCTGCCCGTGCTCAGCCGGGTGCGAGCCGACGGCCTGCGTGGGCGCTACCCGTGGCTGGTCGAGCAGCCCGGCCGGGTGGTCGCCCCGGTGCCCGGCGCCGGCGGGCCGGTCTTCCTCGCCCACGTGGGCGGCGGGCACACCCCCGTCGCCGGCGCCCGGTCGCCGGCCGGCGTGCGGCTGCTCTCCCGGCAGTGGCGTTGCCCGGAGCCGGGCTGCGCGCTCCTCGGCGGTGGTGGTGGCGGCGGGGCGTTCGCCGACCTGGCCCGGGTGGGGGAGCGCAGCCCCGCCGGTCAGCCGCCGCCCACGCTGCGCGGCGGGGCGCCCACCTGCCCCCGGCACGGCACCCGGCTCGGCGACGCCGGTCCGCGACCGCGCAGCGCCGTCCTCGCCGTCCGCGTGGGCGGGGTGATCCGGCGCCGCTTCGTGCTCACCGAGGAGCAGCCGGTGCTGGTCGGCCGGGCGCCCGACCAGTCCGGCGCGGTCGTCCTCGGGCAGTGGCTCAACGACGAGGCGCGCCGCTGGATCAGCCGCAGCCACGTCCGGTTCGAGCTGCGGGTCGGCGAGGTGATCGTGACCGACGTGAGCACCAACGGCTCGGGCATCCGGCCGGGCGGGTCGATGACGGAGGCCGACCGCGTACCGCTGTCGCCGCAGCAGTCGCGGGTGCTGGCCGAGGCCGACATGGTGGAGCTCTACCCGGGGGTGCAGATCGGCCGGCCCGACGAGCTGCCCACCGGCGCCTCCTACACGCCGACCTCGGTCATGGCCGAGGCGCCGACGATGGCGATGCGCCTGCCGCGCTGATCCGCCGGCAGACGACGGCGGGCGCCGGGGCCGTGGCCCCCGCGCCCGCCGCTGTCGTACGGGGTTCAGCCGGCCAGCACGGCACCGAGCTGCGTGACCGCGTGGTCGATCTCCGCCTCGGTGATCACCAGCGGCGGGGCGAGCCGGAGGGTGGAGCCGTGGGTGTCCTTGGCGAGCACCCCGCGCCCGGCGAGCCGCTCGCACGCCTCCCGGCCGCTCATCAGCGCCGGATCGATGTCGAGGCCCGCCCAGAGGCCCCGGCCCCGCACCGCGACGAGGCCCCGGCCGACCAGCGACGCGAGGCCGGCGTGCAGCCGCGCGCCCAGCTCGGCCGAGCGGCGCTGGAACTCGCCGGTGGCCAGCAGCCGGACCACCTCGGTCCCGACCGCGCAGGCCAGCGGGTTGCCACCGAACGTGGAGCCGTGCTGGCCCGGCCTGAGCACACCGAGCACGTCGGCGTTCGCGGCCACCGCGGAGACCGGCACGATGCCGCCGCCGAGCGCCTTGCCCAGGAGGTACATGTCCGGCGTGACGCCCTCGTGGTCGCAGGCGAACGTGGCCCCGGTCCGGCCCAGGCCGGACTGGATCTCGTCGGCGAGGAGCAGCACGTTGCGCTCGGTGCAGACCCGGCGTACGCCCGGCAGGTAGCCCTCCGGCGGCACGATGACGCCCTGCTCGCCCTGGATCGGCTCGACCAGCACGGCCACGGTGTTCTCGTCGACCGCGGCGGTCAGCGCCGCCAGGTCGCCGTAGGGGACGACCGTGAAGCCCGGGGTGTACGGCCCGAAGTCGGCCCGCGCGTCGGGGTCGGTGGAGAAGCTGACGATGGTGGTCGTACGGCCGTGGAAGTTGCCCTCGGCCACCACGATGTTGGCCTGCCCCGGCGCCACGCCCTTGACCTGGTAGCCCCACTTGCGGGCGACCTTGATCCCGGTCTCCACGGCCTCGGCGCCGGTGTTCATCGGCAGCACCAGGTCCTTGCCGCACAGCTCGGCCAGCTCGCGGCAGAAGTCCGCGAACTGGTCGTGGACGAATGCCCGGCTGGTGAGGGTCAGCCGGTCGAGCTGGGCGTGCGCGGCGGCGATCAACGCCGGGTGGCGGTGGCCGAAGTTCAGCGCCGAGTAGCCGGCCAGGCAGTCGAGGTAGCGGCGCCCGTCCACGTCGGTCACCCAGGCGCCCTCGGCGGACGAGACGACGACCGGCAGGGGGTGGTAGTTGTGCGCGGTCCACCGCTCCGCGTCGCGGACCGCCTCCGGCGTCCGCAGCATGTCATCGATCACTTGCTCGCCTTTCCCTGACGGAGTCGCAACGTGCAGCACTTCGGTCCGCCGCCGGCCTTGCGCAGCTCGGACAGGTCGACACCGATCGTCTCGTAGCCCCGGTCGCGCAGCTTCGCGGCCAGGCCGGTGGCCTGCGCCGGCAGCACCACGTGCCGGCCGTCGCTGACCGCGTTCAGCCCGAAGACCTCGGCGTCGGCGAGGGTGGCGTGCACCGCGTCGGGGAAGAGCCGACGCAGCACGGCCCGGCTGCCGGGCGAGAACGCCTCCGGCAGGTACGCCACGGTCCGCTCGTCGAGCACGGTGAGCGCCGTGTCCAGGTGGTAGAAGCGCGGGTCGACGAGCTGCATGGTGACCACCGGGTAGCCGAAGACCTCCTGGAGCTGCGCGTGCGAGGCGTGCGCGGTACGGAAGCCGGTGCCGGCCAGCATGACGTCGCCGGCCAGCAGGATGTCGCCCTCGCCCTCGTTGACGTGCTTCGGGTCGTGCATCTCGAAGCCGGCCGCCTCGAACCAGGCGCGGTAGGCGGGCGCCTCGTCGGCGCGCTGCGGGTCGCGGAACTGCACGGCCATCGCCCTGCCGTCGATCACCGTGCCGCCGTTGGCGGCGAAGACCATGTCGGGCAGGCCGGGCACCGGGGCGATCTCCTCGACGGTGTGGCCCAGGTCCCGGTAGATCTGGCGCAGCCGCTCCCACTGGCGGGTGGCGAGGTCGGCGTCGACCGGCGCGGTCGGGTCCATCCACGGGTTGATCGCGTAGTCGACGGCGAAGTACGTCGGCCGGCACATCAGGTAGCGCTGGCTGGTGGCGTCCATCGTCATGTCCTGCTCCCAGGGGTCGGGCGCGCCCGGCCACCGTGGCCCACGGGCTGGCGCCGTTACTCAACGTTATGCGGCCAGCGACGACGGTATCTACTGGTGAGGCTTGCGTCAGATGGCTGATCGTTGCGTATGTGGAGCAGTTCGGGAGCGGTTCGTTGCGTCGTGACGCCCGGTGGCCGACGTGTTCCACCGGGCGTCCGACGCGGGTTCACTCCGCTGGGTCGATGTCCGCGGCGCCGCACGGGCGGAGGGCACCCGACCGGTTTGCAGGGGGCCCTTCCTCTACCGGAAACGTTAGGAAGGTGCCCTTCCAATCCCCGGCCCGGGAAACACTTCGGGGGCGGCGAACCGCCGCCCCCGAAAAGGGTTGCCCGGCTGGTGAACCACCAGGCTGGTCGGGCGTTGCCGGTGAACCACCGGCGTTGCCGGCGCACCGCCGGCAGGCCGATCAGTGCCCGCTAGAAGCGGTCCACAAACTGTGAGTCAAGCCACTCCCGGAACCGCTGCACCCAGTCGCCGTCGGTGGTCGGCCAGTCGAACTGGCCGGTCATCGCCAGCACCCCGAGCACCACCGCGCCGAGGCCCAGCACGATGCCGAGCAGCGCGTCGGTCTTGCCGGCGATGTGCCGGCGGCGGGTGGCCATCAGCCCGAGCACCGCGAGCACGGCACCGACCGCCCCGAGCCCGATGCCGTACCCGGCCAGGGTGCCGGTGAGCACGAAGAGCGCCCCGGCCACACCGACGACCAGGCCGAGCGTGGCGAGCATGCTGGCCCTGGGCTTCGGGCCGACCGCCACCGGCGGCTCCTCGCGGTCGGGCACCCCGTCGCCGTCCCGGTCGACGGACCGCTCCGCCGTCGGGGCGACCGTGCCGGCACGGGCCGCGTCGTGGTCCCGGACCGTCGGATCGCCCGCGTCGGCGCGGTCCCGGGTCGTCGGGTCGACCGTGCCGGTGCGGTCCCGGTCGGCGGGGACGGTGGAACTGCGCTCCAGCGTCGGGTCGGGATCGCCGCCCGCCGGGCGTGCGGTGGCAGCGCGGGCGACGGCCGCCCGCTCGGCCGCGCGCCGCTCCGCGTGCCCGTTGCGCGCGTCGACGACGGGCGCGGAACTGCTGCGGTACGTCGTCTGGTCCGCGTCCCGGTCCGTCACCACCGGACGGCTGGGCCCGCCGCTGCGGTCCACACCGGTCTCCGCCGAGCCGTCCCGGTCGGTGCCGGCCGGTACCTCGCGGTTTTCGAGATTCTCGTCCGTCGGCGTCTGTTCCGACCGGCGCGAGAGGGAAGGAATCCTGACCACAACACACCTCCTGGTGAATGCGTGGTGGCCGATGGAGACGACGCCGCCCACGCGGTACGTGTCCGCAGTACCCAGGCGGCCGTGCTCCGACACTGAGGGCCCGTGACAGCCCGGCCGGTCCCGAGCGCGTCTCGCGCACCGTCAGAATCCCATAGCCCTATGTAACGCAATCGATCAACGTGTCGCCACCTTGGATAGAGCCGGTGCCGATCTTCCGATCGGATCGGCCGGTCCGAGAGGTGCCGCACGTACGGGCACTCCCCTCCAACCAGGGAGTCACATGTCCATCCTCCGGCGACGTCCAGGCGTCCCCCGCACGCTGATCACCCTGATCGCCAGTCTCGGCGCGGTGGCCACGGCCGTCCCCGCGTCAGCCGCTGAGAGTCAGGCGGATCTCTCCGTCGATCTCGCCCTCGGCACCACGCGGATCCCACTGAACGGCAAGACCGTTCCCGCTGACATCCACGTCGCGAACGCGGGGGCCGCGAGCGCGGATGGCATCGTGGTGACGTTCGAGATTCCCGCCACCGCCATCATCTCCGGCGAGGGCCCCAGCACGGATTCGCCCTGGCAGTGCACCCTGGGTCGGCCGGTCCGGTGCACCCACCCGACCCTGACGGCCGGGCAGAGCGCCGCACCGCTCAGACTTCCGGTCAGGCTCAGCGAGGGCGTCGACGGCCAGTCGGCGGTCATCACCGCCAGTGTCACGACGACCAGCCAGGAGTCGTCCACCATGAACAACCTCGACAGCGAGTCGGTCACCTACGACGCGAGCCTCGGCGCCCCCGACCTGCGCGTCGAGAGCGTCATACCGATCCCGGACCACCGGGTGATCGAGGGCGACTGGGTCAAGTACCCGATGAACTTCCGCAACTCCGGCGACATCCCCGCCGCCGACGTACGGGCCCGTGTCGTCGCCGCGCCGGGACTGTTGTGGGGCGTGGGCGACCAGTCCGACCCGCGCTGGCAGTGCACCACCGTCGTGGAGAGCCAGGAGTGGGACTGCGCCTACGGGTCCCTCTCGGTCGGCTCGGCGACGCGGACGCTCTCCTTCAGCGGACGGATGCCCGCGGGCGGTCAGCCCGGCGACCGGCTTCCGGTGACCGTGACGCTCTCGACCAGCACCCCCGGCGAGGACCCGGCCGGCAACGTGCACGAGGGTGG
Organism: Micromonospora sp. NPDC047074; assembly: GCF_040643815.1. Taxonomy (NCBI): domain Bacteria; kingdom Bacillati; phylum Actinomycetota; class Actinomycetes; order Micromonosporales; family Micromonosporaceae; genus Micromonospora; species Micromonospora sp. NPDC047074. Next base: position 30,663 of record NZ_JBEYVB010000053.1, on the reverse strand, counting down.
CTTCGAATACGCCACCCCGGCGTACGTCAGCGGGCGGGTCTGGCTCGACGTCGACCGGGACGGCCAGCGGGACGCCGGGGAGGGTACGCCCGCGCCGAACCCGCTGAGCGTCTCTCTCGTGCCGGTGGCCGGCGGTGCCGCCGTCTACGTGCCGGTGAACGCGGACGGCACGTACCGGATGCCGATGCGCGCCGGCCAGTATCTGTACAGGGCCCGTTTCGTGCCGGGCTCGTACCAGTTCACCACTCCGAACGTCGGCGACGACGCCACCGACTCCGACGTGTACGTCGTCTACGACTCCGGGGACCAGGTGGTGGCGGAGAGCGATCTGGTGAGCCTCTCGGAGGGCGAGGAGGCGACGATCGACATCGGCCTGGTGACCGTCGGCTGAGCCGAGCCGGTGGGCCGTCCGGTATCGCGGCGGCCCACCGGCCGGTTTGTTCGTCCCTGGGGGCGGTGAGCGGCTTCGACACCGGCTCTAGGCCGGCACCGTCCACTTCTGGTTGGCGCCGCCGCCGCAGGTCCAGACCTGGGTCGGCGTCGCGTTGGCCGGGTTGTTGTCCAGCACGTCGAGGCACTTGCCCGCGCTGGCGCTGACCAGGTCGCGGGCCGTCGTCGCGGTCCACCGCTGGTTCGCGGCGCCGGTGCAGGTCCAGATCTGCACCCGGGCACCGTCGGCGGTGGAGTTGTCCCGGACGTCCAGGCACTTGCCCAGCGCCCGTACCGTGCCGTCGCCGCCGAGGGTCCACTGTTGCGCGGCGCTGCCGTTGCAGTCGTACAACTGGACGGTCGTGCCGTCGGCGCTGCTGGCCCCGGCGACGTCGAGGCACTTGCCGGCGAGGCCGACGACCGGGCCGGTCCGGCCGCCGCCGGACTGGCTGCCCGACCAGGTGAAGGTGGCCGTGGTCCGGGCCGGCAGCGCGTACGTGAAGGACTGCCCGCCCCAGACGACCTTGACCGACTGGGTGCCGGTGCCGCCGTTGTGCGCGATGAGGGCCTTGGACCCGTCGGGGTTCACGTACGCCACGTTCGGCACCGAGCCGTTGGCGGTCGAGTCGATCCGGTACGCGCCCGGCTTGACGAACTTCGTCAGGTGCCCGGTGGTGTAGTACTCGATGGTGTAGTCGACCTGGCCGGCCCGGGCGCCGCCCTCCTGCACGGTGACCAGGCCGGTGCAGACGTCGCAGCCGCCGTTGTGCGGGCCCATGTTCTGGTTGAGCGCGATGCTCCACTTGACCAGGCTGCTGCTGTGGTTGCGGGCGTAGGTGACGATGTCCGCCAGGTCCTCGTTGTGCTGGTTGCCGATCCAGGTGCCGCCCGAGTGTTCCGTGCTGAACTGGCGCACGGACGGGTACTGGTTGCGCACCTGGCTGCCCACCGCCGGGTCGCCGAAGTAGCCGTGCCAGGCGATGCCGCCGAAGAGCGGGTCGTTGCGGACGCCCGCGTCGGCCAGCAGCACCGCCCCGAAGTTGGCATGGTCACCGTAGTTCCAGTCGTGCACGAGGACCTTGGTGCTGAGGCCGGCGGCGCGCAGCGCGGGATAGAGGTGGTTCTTGGTGAACTCCACCAGCCCCGGCCCGTTCCAGCTCATGCCCGGGTAGTTCATCGCCGTCGGGTTGGCGGCCTGGCAGCAGTTCGGCTCGTTCTGCACCGACAGGTAGTTCACCGCAATCCCGGCGGCCTGGTAGGTCTGCACGTACCTGACCAGGTACTGGGCGTACATCGGGTAGTACTCCCACTTGAGCCAGCCCATCTGGTCCATCCGGCCGTTGTCCTTCATCCAGCCGGGGGCGCTCCACGGCACCCCCTTCACCCGCAGCGCCGGGTTGAGCGACCGGGCCTGGGCGGTGAGCAGCCGGACGTTGGTGTCGTAGCCGTTGGCGTAGAAGTCGTTCAGGTCGCAGCAGGTGTCGTCGAGGGAGACGTGGCCCGGGCGGGACAGGTCCGAGGCGCCGATCGGGTTGCGGACGAAGGAGAGCCCGATGCCCTCGGTGGGGGAGAAGAGCTTGCGCATGACGGCGTCGCGGGTGGCCGCGCTGATCGGACCGCCCCGGAACAGGTACGCCGTGGTGTCCGTGATCGACGCGCCGCCGCCCTCGAACTGCTGGTAGCGGGTGTTCTCGTTGACGGTGACGGTGTGCGTCGCGCCGCCGCTGGTGGGGGCGAAGGCGACCGGGGCCTGCTGCTGGAGGCCCCGGCTGACCTGGCGACCGCCGGCGTCGGAGGTGGTGGTCAGCCAGATGTTCACCGGTTCGTTGGCGGCGACCGCCGGTGCCGGCAGGGCGACCGTGGCGGCGACCGTCGTGAGGAGCGCGAGCAGGCCCGCGCCTGCGGACGCGGCTCGGCGTCGGGCCCGCTGGCGGGGCCCCGGACATGCGCGGACGGTGGTGGTCATCGGCGGGTCATCCTCTCGCGCAACGGATGGTGACGGCGAGGAACAGTTAATATTCCTTCGTAATAGAAGTCAATCAATTCCTTCGCGTCCCCGTCCGGCTCGCCGGCCCGGCCGCTGCCGTCCGCCCCGCCGGCCCGGCCTCGCGGGCTGCGATCACCCGCAGCCCGGCCCGCAGCACGTAGACCTCCCGCTTGTCGACGGCCAGCCCCCGGTCGTTCAGCACGTAGCCCGTCAGCCAGATCCACCCGGGGTACGTGGGGCGGTCGTCCACGCTCACCAGCCACAGGCGCAGCGCGCGGTCGCCGCCGAACTGGACCGAGCACGCCGCGCCGATCAGCAGCACGTCCCCGGGGCGCAGCGCGCTCATGCCGGCCAGTGCCCACGGTTGATCGGCACGCGGTGCCGGGCGCGGCACGGCAGGTCCGCGCCGCAGCGGCACACCCTGCGCCACCGCGCCCAGCTCCACACCGGGCGGTGGCGGCGGGCCAGTGTCCGCGCGACGGCGGCGAGGTGGCCGACAACCTGCCCGGCGTGGTCGGCGTACGCGACAGCAAGGACCCGCACGGCCCCGCGCTGACCTTCACCGCCCGGGCGTGGTCCGCGTTCGTCGGGGGCGTCGTACGGCAGGGCTGACCGGCGTCGGCGTCGCCACCGGCGGCGGCCCCGCCAGCCGCACGTATCCTTGGCACCCGTGCCAGAGGGACACACCATCCACCGCCTGGCGGCGCGGCACGCCGACCTCTTCGCCGGGGACAAGGTGCACGCCGCCAGCCCGCAGGGCCGCTTCGCCGAGGGCGCGGCCCGGCTCAGCGGCACCGTGCTGGAGGCCACCGAGGCGTACGGCAAGCACCTGCTGCACCACCACGCTGGCGAGCTGACCCTGCACGTGCACCTCGGGCTCTACGGGAAGTTCACCGACGGCGACGGCGAGCCGCCGGAGCCGGTCGGCCAGGTCCGGCTGCGGTTGACCAGCGACCGGCACTGGCTCGACCTGCGCGGCCCCACCGCCTGCGAGCTGCTCACCCCGCCCGAGGTGGCGGCCCTGCGGGCCCGGCTCGGCCCCGACCCGCTGCGCGCCGACGCGGACCCCGAGCGGGCGTACGCCCGGATCTCCCGCAGCCCGACACCGCTGGCGGCGCTGCTGCTCGACCAGTCGGTGGTGGCCGGCACCGGGCTGATCTTCGTCACCGAGGCGCTGTTCCGGGCCGGCCTGCCGCCGACGCTGCCCGGCCGGCGGCTGACCCGCGCCGGCTGGGACGCACTCTGGGCCGACCTGGTCGGGCTGATGCGGCTCGCCGTCACGCGCGGCCGGATCGACACCGTCCGCGACGCGCACCTGCCCGAGGCGATGGGCCGCGCCGCCCGCGTCGACCGGCACGGCGGCGAGGTCTACGTCTACCGCCGCCCCGGCGATCCCTGCCACGTCTGCGGCGGCCCGGTCAGCCGGGGCGGGCTTGCCGGCCGCAACCTCTACTGGTGCCCCACCTGCCAACCGTCCTGACCGCGCAACCCTCCGCGCCATTCCTTCGGCACCGCTGTCCCTTCGGCACCGCTGTCCCTTCGGCACCGGCTGTCGAGCTGCCCCGCCTGGCAACCGGCCTCACCGCTCCGCCCGCCACGTTGTCTCTCCCGCCACCTTGTCTCCCCGGTAACGCTGTCGAGCTGCCCCGTCTGTGCGGGCGACTCTGACAGGGAAGCGGCCGGTGGTGGTGGGGTCGTCTGGGTGCCCCGTCTGTGCGGGCAGTTCGACAGCGAGGCGGGCCGATGTTGCTGGGGGCCGTCTGCCTGCCTCACCTGTGCTGGCAACTGGACAAGCAACGGCCGGTGACGGCCGCGCCCCTACGCCGACGTCGGTCTCACCGGGGAGGCGCGGCGAGCAGCCAGCGGACCACCTCGACCTGATTGGGGAAGACCTGCCCCTCGCCGATGCTCCAGGCCAGCGTCTGACCGATCGTCCAGCCCCACACCCGCTCCCGGTCCAGCCCCAGCTCCGCGCTCAGCCGGCCCAGCCGGTGCCGGACGGCCTCCGGCGAGTGCCCCAGCTCCCCGCCCCGCACCAGCGGCACCACCCCGAACTCGCGCTCGCCGGTCAGCGGCTTCGGGTCGATCACCAGCCACGGCTCCCGGGTCGCCCGCAGCACGTTGCCGGCGTGCAGGTCCTGGTTGACCAGCACCTGCTCGCCCTGGCTGTCGACCAGGTCGGCCAGCAGCCCGAGCGCCGTGTCGAGCAGCCGCCGCTCGTACGGCCGGCCGGCCCGTTCCCAGTTGGCCGGCAGGCGTTCCATCCAGCCGGCGGCCTCCTCGGCGAGCGGGGTGAACGGCGCGCCGGCCGGCCGCCACACCCGGGGCAGCAGCTCCACCGCCGCGTCCAGCGCCGCGTCGGCGGGCAGCTCGTGCAGCGGCGTGCCGGGCACGCACCGCTCGACCAGCAGCGCCCGCCGCTGCGGGTCGTGCGCGAGCAGCCGGATCGCCCCCACCCCGGCCCAGCGATCGAGCGCCGTCGCCTCGTGCGTGCTGTCGGGGTCCGGGTACTGGAGCTTGAGCACCGCCAGCGTGCCGTCGGGCAGCTCGGCCGGCAGGGCCAGCGACACGAAGGCGTCAGGGAAGGGCGGCCCGACCCGCAGCGACCACCGCGCGGTACAGGCGGCCAGCCGGTCCGGCAGCGCCGCCAGCCACTCCCGCCCGGTCGGCGTGCGCCGCACCCAGCCCAGCCCGTCGGGGATTTCCAGCTCCACGGCCATCCGGGCATCCTCGACCATTCCGACCGGCCCCGTACAACCGATTTCGAGCCCGCCCCCGCCGCGCGGTGCGCCGGGAATACCGCTGACCGGTCCGGGGGCGGTCCCGCACCGCCCCCGGACCGGAGCTGTCAGCGCAACCGGCGGATGTCGCCGTGGGCGCGGTAGAAGCCACCCCGGCCAGCCTCGCGGACCTGGGTGACCAGGTAACGGGCGCCCGGCTCGCGGATGCCCTTGGGGAACTGCACCGACCAGTCCTGGTGGTAGCCGGGGGAGAGCACGTGCACGCGCAGCCGGCCGCGTTCCTCGACGCACTGCACCATCACGCCGCCGGCGGCGTCGCTTGTCACCTCGACGGTCGTCCACGCCGCCGGCTCGGGCAGCCGGGGCGGGGCCTTGACGTCGACCACCTCCGGCACGCTGCCGGCCTCCGCCGCCCGGATCGCCGGCTCGCTGGCGTCCACGCAGGCCAGGTGGCCGCTGGTGGTGACGACGTAGAGCCGCTCCTCGTGGTATTGCATGGAGTAGGCCGAGCCGCAGCCGGTGCCGAGCTTCCACAGCCGGTTGCCGGCCTCGTCGAAGCAGTAGATCGAGGACTGGCTGTCGCCGGCGAAGACGTACCGGCCGCCCTCGGCCGTGGCGCAGGAGAAGACCGGGGCGTCGCACCGGTAGGTGCGCTCGGTGCGGCCGTCCTTCGCCAGTCGTACCACCTCGCGGGTGCCCGTGCCGGCGAACACCGCGCCGGGCTCCTGCCAGCCGAAGAGCACCGAGCCGGTGCGGGTGTGCCACAGCTCGCGGCCCGTCCGCCAGTCGTAGCCGGTCACCCCCTGGGAGTGACCGTGGTAGAGCGCGTCGGCGTCGCAGCGCACCATCCAGGCCGACCGGCCGCGGCCCGCCCGGCGCCAGAGGAACTCGTCCTCGTGGTCGACGGCGGCGATGCCGCCGTCGACGTCGGAGACACCCAGCACGCCGTCGTGGATGTCCAGCCAGTAGATGTCGATGTCGGGTGCGATCTCGTACGCCACCCGGGGCACCTTGCCGGACAGGTCGTAGACGTTGCCGTCGTCGCAACCCGCGTAGATCCAGGCGTCGTCGGCGACGATGCACTTCACCCCGTCGGGGAGGCGGACCTGGTCGAGCACCCGGGCGTTGTGGTCGAGCGTCGTGATGACGCCCTGCTCGTTGCCGACCATGCAGGTCTGCCCGTCGACGAAGATGCCGAAGGCCGGGGCGCCGGACGCGTAGCGCCAGAGCACCGGCGCGGTGCGGGCGGTGGAGCGGGTGCTGACGATCTGCCGCCGGGAGACGGCGCGCTTCTGCCGCACGCCGCGGACGGCCGGGGCGTACCCCTTGCGGATCTTCTCGCCGATCTTCTTCGCTGCGGCGGCGCGGGCCTTGGCGTTGTCGGGGTAGGCGGCGGTCTTGACCTGGCCCTGGTCGCCGATCCGGCCGTAGCGGACGGTCAGCGTGGTGTCGTCGACGACGACCTCGTAGAACTTGTGCGCACCGTCCGCTTCGGACAGTTCGAGGTAGGTCGTCTCCTGGGACATGGGGGGCCTCCGAGGGGGGTCAACAACCGGCTCGACGTGGCCGGCGCGGCGACAGCGGGCACACGCTAACCGCCACCCCCGACAAGCATGTAAGGAAGGGCACCTTCCTAACGCATTGCGTTAGGAAGGTGCCCTTCCTTACACCCTTAGCGGTCGGTGGCGGCCAGGGCGTCGACGGCCTTGCGGGCGGCGATCAGCACCGGATCCCAGACCGGCGCGTACGGCGGGGCGTAGCCGAGGTCGAGGGCCGTCATGTCGTCCACAGTCATGCCGTTCCACAACGCCACCGCGAGGGTGTCGATCCGCTTCGCCGCCTCGGACCAGCCGACGATCTGCGCCCCGAGCAGCCGTCCGCTGGGCCGTTCCGCGATCAGCTTCACCGTCATCGGCCGCGCACCCGGGTAGTAGCCGGCGCGGTTGGTCGACTCGGCGATCACCGAGACGAACTCGAAGCCGGCCGCCGAGGCGTCCCGCTCGCGCAGCCCGGTGCGCCCGACCTCCAGCTCGCAGACCTTGGTGACGGCGGTGCCGATCACCCCGGCGAAGGTGGCGTACCCGCCGCCGATGTTGATGCCGGCGACCCGGCCCTGCTTGTTGGCGTGGGTGCCCAGCGGGACGTGCACCGGCAGCCCGGTCACCCGGTGCATGGTCTCCACGCAGTCGCCGGCCGCCCAGACGTCCGGCACCCCCTGCACCCGCATCCGGCGGTCGACCCGGATCCCGCCGCTGACGCCCAGCGGCAGTCCGGCGGCTTCCGCGAGGGCCGTGTTGGGGCGTACGCCCAGACCGAGGACGACCACGTCGGCGGGGATGGGCCCCTCGGCGGTGACCACGGCGGACACCCGGCCGTCGGTCTCCTCCAGCCCGGTCACCCCGACGCCGGTGCGGATGGTGATGCCGATGCCCCGCATCGCGGCCGTGACCAGCTCGGCCATGTCGGGGTCGACGGTGGACATCGGCTGCTCGGCCTGCTCGACCAGGGTGACGGCGAGCCCGCGCTGGATGAGCGCCTCGGCCATCTCCACGCCGATGTAGCCGCCGCCGACCACCACCGCGCGGCGCGGCCCGGGCTCGGAATCCAGCCAGTCCCGCAGCGCCGCGCCGTCGTCGAGGGTCTGCATCCCGAAGAGCCCACGGGCGTCGGTACGCGCCCAGTCCGGCTTGACGGGCACCGCGCCGGTGGCGTACATCAGGCTGTCGAAGCGTTCGCGGACCTCGCCGCCGCCGTCGAGTCTGGAGGCGACCACCTCGCGCCGGTCGAGGTCGATCGAGGTCACCTCGTGCCGCAGCCGGACGTCGATGTCGAACTTCTCCCGGAACGTCTCCGGGTCGCGGGCGATCAGCTCGTCGCGGTCCTCGACCAGACCGCTGATCCAGTAGGGGATGCCACACGCCGAGTACGACGTGAAGTGCCCCCGCTCGAAGGCCACGATCTCCAGGTCGGCACGGTCGCGGCGGCGTCGCGCCTGGGACGCCGCCGCCATCCCCGCGGCGTCCCCACCGATGACGATCAGCCGTTGCGCCACGGGCACCATCCTGTCACGAGCGGCTGCCGCCGCGGGTCTGTCGCGCGACGTCGGCGACCACGTCCACCAGCTTGCCGGTGCGGGCGAAGACGGCGCGCTGCCGGGCCGCCCCGCTGCCGTGCCGGCGCAGCCCGCCGACGAGGTCGGTGACCTCGTCGAAGTCGCCGTGCCGTTCCAACGCCGGGCGCAGCCGCTCGACGAGCTGGTCGAACAACTCCCAGGCCGGCCGCAGCTCCCCGTCGGTCAGGTCGACGCCGTCGCCCTCCAGCCCGTCGTGGGCCGCCCGCCAGTGCGCGGCGACCAGCAGGTGGTGGTCGGTGCGCACCGCCGGGCGGTCGGCGGCGATGTCGTCCATCGCGGTCGCCACCATGGCCCGGACCAGCGCGGCGACGAGCACCGAGTCGTCCACCGACGGGCAGACGTCGCCGATCCGGATCTCCACGGTCGGATACTTGGCCGACAGCCGGGCGTACCAGTAGAGCATCCCCTCGTCGAGCATCACGCCGCTGGCGATCAGCTGCCGGATCAGCCGTTCGTAGTGCTCGTGCGACTCCAGGTACGGGGTGGGCGCCACCGACGGCCAGCGCTCCCACTCCACCGACCGCCAGCTCGCGTACCCGGTGTCCTCGCCCCTGGCGAAGGGGGAGTTGACCGTCACCGCGTGCAGCACCGGCAGCCAGGGCCGGACGTGGTTGAGCACCTGCACCCCGGTCTCCGGGTCGGGCACGCCGACGTGCACGTGCATGCCGTTGTTGCCGGGGCCGGGCACCAGCAGGCGGAACCGTTCGATCATCCGGTCGAAGCGGGGCTTGTCGACCACCGGGGGCACCGGCCCGTCGACCGGCCCGGTGCCGATGGCGAGCAGCCGTACGCCGGCCTGTTCGGCCGCGTCGGCGAGTGCGGCGCGCAGCACGCCGAGGGAGTGCCGGATGGAGGAGAGTTCCAGCCCGGGCGGGCTGCCGATCTCGATCTGGCTGGTCTGGAACTCCCGCTCCACCTGACCGCGCAGCTCGGGCGGCACCTGCTCCATGACGAGGTCGACGGCCGGCACCGCGGCTCCGGTGTGCGGGTCGACGAGCAGGAACTCCTCCTCCACCCCCACGGTGAGCAGGCCGGTCTCCTCGGCCGTCGCGTTCGGAGCCTCCGCCACCTGGCCGGTCATCGCCACCACCGTCCGTTCGGGCCCGGTAGCGGTCCGTCCGCGCCGGGTCGGTCAGTGGTTACCCCCCGTGTCGGCACGCGAAAACGCGGCCCGGCGTGTCGCCCGACACGACGTGGGACACGGCGCCGTCCCGCCGTGTTGGCGGCTTCGCCGGCCTGTGGGGCCCGGGGCACCCCTGTCCGGGCGGCCCGGGATCATCGTCCCCGGCGGTCCTCGCCCTCCTGCACCAGGGCGCGGATCCGGCGCAGGGTGGCGTCGGGGGCCAGGATCGCCCCCCGCCAGCGCTCCAGCGTGCGGCGCAAATCCCAGACCGTCGCCCGGAGCTGCTGTTCCTGCTCGCGCGCCGAGTCGAGCTGGGCCCGGGCGAGCAGTGCCGCCTCCTCCAGCTCGGCGACCCGGGTGCGCAGCGGCTGCACCAGCGTGAGGGCGGCGTCGGTGAGGGTGTCGGCGGCGTCGGCCTTGAACTTGCCCCGTTGTACGACGACGGTGGCGATGACGGCGAGACCGCCGGTGCCGCCGAGTACGCCGAGGATGGAGAGCAGAACCTGCACCCAGTGCGGGGCGGCAGGTGTCGAGGTGTTCACGTCTTACCTCCGGCGGCGGCCGTGCCGCCGCTCGTCAGCCCGGCGAGCGGGATTGCCTGCTCGGCCCGGGTGAGCCGGCGCAGGTCGAGCGTGATCTGGGCGGCACGCCAGCCCGAGCCGACGGCCACCGCGCCGACGAAGGACGTGGCGGCGACCCCCTGCGCGCCGGTGACCACCGTCAGGGCGACGGCGTACATGCCGGTGATCGTGCCCAGCACCAGTACCGACGCGAGTTCGATCCCCAGGCCGGTGGAGAGCCGGCCTGGCCAGAGCACGCCCAACAGCCCCGCGACGCCGGCCACGATGAGGCCCCACTCCCAGCCCGTCTGCATGGGGCCCGGCATCGCCACCTCCACCGACTGCGGCCGGACGCCGAGCGCGATCAGGAGGATCCCGCACACCGGTGCGGTCCCCATGATGGCGATCTCGAAGGGCTGGTGCCTGGAGCGGATTCGGTTGTTGGGCACGGCGGCTCCTTGGTGATGGCCCGCGACCTCGTCGAGGTGGTCCGTCGGCAGGGCAGGCGCCCAGCGTTGACGGACGTGCCGGGAGAGCCCGCTCCCGTTGCCTGGTCGGCGTGGCGGGCCCGATGGGTGGGGCCACGCCGGTGACCAGGGGTGACGACCTGCCCACGTCGGCTGTCGACGCATTAAGTCGTACCACTGTCCGCGGGTCTCCGTCCACCCCGGATCTGTCGCATAACAGCAGGTCAGGCGGGTGGTGCTGGCGGGTCGCGCGAGCCGGCCGGGCGGTGTGACAGCGGGTCCTACGCTGGTCGGCGTGCCGGGGCCGCTGGGGATCGTGCTGGGGATGTGGGCGTACGCGTTCACCCACCTGACCCTGCTCGCCGACCGCCCGGCCGGGCTGCTCGCCGGGGCCGCGCTCGCCGCCGTCGTGCTGCTCGCCCTCGCGCTCGCGGTGCACGCGGCCGGTGCCGGCGCGCCCCGGGGCGACCGCGCCGTGGCCCTGCGCGCCCGGGCCAGCCGCCGCCGGATGCCGCGGCTGGTCGATCCCGACGCCGCCGGGCGTCCCCGTCCCCGGGCGCCCGGGGCGCACCCCTCGGCCGCGTAGCGCCCGCCGCGCGGCCGATTCCGCCGTCATCCGCCGGTTCGGCGACCCATCATGCCTGCCGGACCGGCACCCGGAATCGTTCCGAGGGGTCACCCATGCTCGCTTTCGCACCGCTGCAGCACGCCGTCGGCGCCGCCGGCCACGCGCTCTCCTGGTTCACCACCCTGCTCGAACCGCTGGCCGGCGACGCGGCCACGGCCGCCGCCATCGTCGTCCTCACCATCGTCGTCCGGTCGCTGATCTCGCCGCTGAGCCTCGCGCAGGTGCGCGGGGAGCGGCGCCGCGCGGCGCTCGCCCCCGAGATCCGCGAACTCCAGCAGCGGTACGCGGACGACCCGGGCCGGTTGCAGCACGAACTTCTCGCGCTCTACCGGGCCAACGGTGCCAGTCCCCTGTCCGGCTGCCTGCCGCTGCTGCTCCAGGCGCCGGTTTTGCTGGTGATGTACCGGCTCTTCACCACCGCCGAGGGCGGCACCGGGGTGCTGGGCGAGCGGCTGTGCGGCGTATCGCTGGGTCACCATCTCGGCGACGGGTTGGGCGGCGGCGTGCTGCCGGTGTTCGGCGTACTGCTGGCCGCCCTGCTCGCGTTGGCCTGGTGGACGTCGCGGCGGATGCGGCGCGCGGCGGCGGTGACCGCAGCGGTGGCCGCCGCGCCGGCCCAGGGGCCCGGCGCGGCGGCGCTCGGCCGGCTGCTGCCGTTGCTGCCGTACGGCACGGTGCTGGTGGCGCTGGTGCTGCCGCTGGCCGCGGTGATCTACCTGGTCACCACCACCGCCTGGTCGGCAGTGGAGCAGGCGGTGCTGCGCCGGCCACGGCCCGCCCCGGCTGACATCGACGCACGTTGACATCTGCGACGCCGGCACGTACAACCGTGAGAGAGCGCTCTCTCGACCGTTCCCGCAGAGAGGCACGTCCATGACACCTGCCCCGGCGGTGCCCGCCGCCCTGCCCTCGCGACGCCGACTGACCCTGGTGTTCGCCCTGCTGACCGCCGCCACGACCGCCCTGGCCGGGATGACCGTGACCGCCAACGCCGCCGTGCCACCGCCGCCGTCCGGCTGGAGTCTGGTGTGGAGCGACGACTTCACCGGCGCGGCCGGCACGCTGCCGTCCGCGAGCAACTGGATCATCGACACCGGCACCAGCTACCCGGGCGGCCCGCCCAACTGGGGCACCGGCGAGATCCAGACCTACACGAACAGCACCGCCAACGTCAGCCACGACGGCGGCGGCAACCTGCGGATCACCCCGCTGCGCGACGCCTCGGGCCGTTGGACCTCGTCCCGCATCGAGACCGTACGCAGCAACTTCAAGCCGCCGTCCGGCGGCGTGCTGGCCATCGAGGGCCGGATCCAGATGCCGAACGTCACCGGGGCCCAGGCCTCGGGCTACTGGCCGGCGTTCTGGGCCCTCGGCTCGCCCTACCGGGGCAATTACCAGAACTGGCCGGGCATCGGCGAGTTCGACGTGATGGAGAACGTCAACGGCATCAACTCGGTCTGGGGCGTCCTGCACTGCGGGGTGGCGCCGGGCGGGCCGTGCGACGAGTCCAACGGGATCGGCGCGTCCCGGGCCTGCCCCGGCAGCACCTGCCAGTCGGCGTTCCACACCTACCGCTTCGAGTGGGACGCGGCGAGCAGCCCCCAGCAACTGCGCTGGTACGTCGACGGGCAGCTCTACCACACCGTGACCCAGTCCCGGGTCGGCGAGCCGTACTGGACGCAGATGACCAGCCATGCCGGCTACTTCCTGCTGCTCAACGTGGCGATGGGCGGGGCGTTCCCGAACGGGGTGGCCGGCGGCGCCACGCCGACCGCCGCCACCGTCCCCGGCCGCCCGATGCTCGTCGACTACGTGGCGGTCTACAGCCGGGGCGGCGGCACCACGCCTCCGCCCACGACCCCGCCGCCGACGACGCCGCCGCCCGGTGGGGTGCGGGACGCGTACGCGACGATCCAGGCGGAGGCGTTCAGCGCGCAGAACGGGGTGCTCGTCGAGGCGTGCGCCGAGGGCGGGCAGAACATCGGTGCCCTGCGCAACGGCGACTGGGCGCGGTTCGACAACGTGGAGTTCGGGTCGACCCCGCCCCGCGACTTCGTCGCCCGGGTCGCCTCGGGCGCGGCGGGCGGGGCCAGCGGCCTGGTGGAGGTCCGGCTGGACAGCCCGACCAGCCCGCCGATCGGCAGCTTCGCGATCGGCAACACCGGTGGTTGGCAGAGCTGGCGCTCGGTGCCCGGCAACGTCGCCGGCCCGACCGGCCGCCGGACGGTCTACCTGACCTTCACCAGTGGACAACCCAACGACTTCGTCAACGTCAACTGGTTCATCTTCCGCCGCTGAGTCCCCTGGAGGAGCCCCCGGCCGTCGTCGGGGGCTCCCGTCACTCACCTCGCTCTGGACAGAAACAGTTAACACTCCTAATAATGGGCGTCAATGTCGATGCCGGTGGATGTTGTCCGGGTGTGGAGGGTGTCGTGAGAAGATCCAGATCTCTGGTGTTGTCGCTGGTCACAGGCGTTGTGGCGGCGCTCGGGGCGGTGTGGGTGACGATGCCCGCGTATGCCGCCGGGGTGACCGCCAGCTTCGTCAAGACGTCCGACTGGGGATCGGGCTGGGAGGGCAAGTACACGATCACGAACGGCGGCGCGTCCGTGGTCGACGGTTGGCGCGTCGCCTTCGACCTGCCGGCGGGCACCGCCGTCGGCAGCCACTGGGACGCGCTGAAGACCTCGTCGGGCCAGCGTCACACCTTCACCAACCTGTCCTGGAACGGCCGCGTCGCCCCGGGTGCCTCGGTCTCGTTCGGATTCATCGGCACCGGCCCGGGCGCCCCGACGAACTGCCAGCTCAACGGCGTGGCGTGCGGCGGCGGCACCAACCCGACCACCGCGCCACCCACCACCGCGCCCCCGACGACCGCACCGCCGACCACGCCGCCCCCGACCACGCCGCCCCCGACGAGCCCGCCGCCGAACACCGGCCTGCCGAAGCACATCCTCACCGGGTACTGGCACAACTTCGACAACCCGGCGGTCGAACTGCGGCTGCGTGACGTGCCGGCGGAGTACGACGTCGTCGCGGTCGCCTTCGCCGACGCCACCGCCACCCCCGGCGCGGTCAACTTCGCCATCGACCCCGGCCTGTCCGCCGCGCTCGGCGGCTACACCGACGCCGACTTCTCCGCCGACGTGCGCGCCCTCAAGTCGCGGGGCAAGAAGGTGATCATCTCGGTCGGCGGCGAGACGGGCCGGGTGGCGGTCAACGACGCCGCCTCCGCCGTCGCGTTCAGCGACAGCGTCCACGCGCTGATCCAGCGGTACGGCTTCGACGGGGTCGACATCGACCTGGAGAACGGGCTGAACCCGACCTACATGGCCCAGGCCCTGCGTTCGTTGCGGGCCAAGGTCGGTGCCGGCCTGATCATCGCGATGGCCCCGCAGACCATCGACATGCAGTCGCCGGCCACCAGCTACTTCAAGCTGGCGCTCGACATCAAGGACATCCTCACCGTCGTGAACACCCAGTTCTACAACTCCGGGGCGATGCTCGGCTGCGACCGGAACGCCGCGTACTCCCAGGGCACGGTGAACTTCATCGTCGCGCTGGCCTGCATCCAGTTGGAGGCCGGACTACGCCCGGACCAGGTCGGCCTCGGCCTGCCGGCGGGTGCCGGCGCGGCCGGCGGTGGCATCGTCGCACCCAGCGTGGTCAACGCCGCGCTGGACTGCCTGGCCCGGGGCACCAACTGCGGCAGCTTCCGTCCGCCGCGCACCTACCCGGGGATCCGTGGCGCGATGACCTGGTCGGTCAACTGGGACGTGAGCAACGGCAACACCTTCGCCCGTACGGTCGCCCCCCACCTCGACACCCTGCCCTGACCCGAGCCTCCAGGCCGGAGCCGGCCAGGACGGAGCACGGCGTGTGGTGCCCGGTACGGTCCCACCGGGCACCACACACCCCGTGTCATCGGCAAGGCGGGAGTCAGCGGGTGGCGTCGGCGTGCTCGCGTTCGCGGGCGCGGCGACGGCGGGTCTTCTTGATCGCCCACCACGCGATCATCACGACGAAGACGGCGATGATCCCGTAGTCGAACCACTTGCTGTACTGCTCGATCCGGTCCCACCGCGAGCCGAGGGCATAACCCAGGCCGACGAAGAGCGCGTTCCAGATGCCGCTGCCGAGCGTGGTGAACGCGACGAACTCCGGCAGCGGCATCCGGTTGGCCCCGGCGGGGATGGAGATCAGGCTGCGTACCACCGGCATCATCCGGCCGAACAGCACCGCCCACCGGCCGTGCCGCTCGAACCAGCGGTCCGCCTTCTCCAGGTCGTCCAGGTCGACCAGGGGCAGCCGGTCGAGCCAGCGCTTGAGCCGGTCCTCGCCGACGGCCGCGCCCAGCCAGTAGAGGACGAGCGCCCCGAGCAGGGAACCGGCGGTGGCGGCGAGCCCCACCAGGATCACGTTGAACCGGCCCTCGCTGGCCAGGTAGCCGGCCATCGCCAGGACGATCTCGCTCGGGATCGGCGGGACGATGCTCTCCAGGGCGACCAGCAGGGCCACCCCGACGGCGCCGGTGGCGTCGATGACCCCCGCCACCCATCCCGTCAGCCCGCCGAGTCGGGTCGGGTCGACGTTCTCGGCGAGTGCCATCGCGATCCTTTCGGCCGGTCTCGGATCAGACCTACCTACCCTGCCGCCCGGCGGCCACACCTGTCCGTGAGTCGGGCCACCCGGTTCAGACCTCCGGGTGCAGCGCCGCGTCGGCGGGCCCCCGTCGCCAGCCGGTGAACCGGACCCGCAGCCCGGCGCGGGTGGGGGAGCAGCAGTACGGCCCGGCCGCCGCCACCGCCTCCGGCGCGAGCGGGGCGAGCCGGACCAGCCGCCACGGCTCCTCGCCGGCCCTGGCCCGTACGGTGAGCGCGTCCCGGTCGCGACTGACCCGCACGGTGACCTCCTGGCCGGCCCACTCCGGCACCGGGGCGACCGACCAGTCGGACACCTCCCGGGTCACCACCGCGCCGACCTGCGGCTGGCCGTCGCTGACCTCCACCCCGGCCTTGACCCAGTTCCGCTCGTCCACCCGCACCAGCACGCCGGCCTGGTCGAACTGCTCGCCGTAGTCGAGGTCGAAGGCCACCTCCACCGCCTCGCCGACGGGTAGCGGCGCGAGCAGCGCCGGGGCGTCGTCGTGCACGAAGCCGTACGACGTGTGCCGCCACAGGTCGCTGCCCTCGGCCGGCTGCACCAGCAGGTCGCCGGCAGGCCCGCGCTCGACCCGCTCCGGCTCGTTCCACCACTCACCCTCGGCCCAGTCGACCGCCCGCTCCGTGTGACCCATGCCGGCGACCGTACCGCCGTGACCAGCCGAACGCCGTCCCGGCTCGAACGCCTCGGCCAACTGGCGTGTGCGCTGTCGGACCTGGACCACCATGCCGCTGGGGACCTGTCCGAGCGGAGCAGCGCACGTGGCAGCGCAACCGCAACCAGGCTGGGCGAATCGGATCCTCTGCGTATGTCGGGCCTGATCCAGGCCTGGTCAGAAGGCGATCCAGCCAGTGCGTGCATGCCAATTCCGTCCTGATCGGAGATGGGCCACGTACGCCCTTCGCAGGGACGTGTCCTGCGGCAGGTCCGCGAGTAGGCTCGCGGCAACCGGACCACTCTGGCTCGGTTGGCCGAAGACGTGCTCCAGCATGTCGCCGTCCGCATGATCTGGATCCCGGGACGTCAGCGGCTGCACATCGAAGCGGTGGAGAAAGCGCACTATGTTCGACCGCTCGGGGAGGTATTCGGTGAGCTGGGGGTCGAGTAGCCACGAGTGACATGTGAAGTGCGAGACCGGTTCGTCAGGGAAATGACGCGCGAAGAACGTGCGGGCCAGCTCGAGCGATTCGTCACAGGAATCAGGGGATAGGGATACGCCCGACGGAATGTGCATGTTCAGGAGAAAACGAGTCGTGCCGTCGGGGCATCTGTCGCGAGTGCGATCGTAATCAAGCCGGCCGAGCCGGTACTCGGCCCCCCGGAACGTCAACGGTGAGCACCACTGTTCAAATCTCCCGATTCCACCGAGCCCGTGCACGGATCGGTGTTCAGCCATCATGGGCCCCAGGCTCGACAAGGTCTCCCAGGACAGTCGATGGTCGATGCCGCGCTCGGCGTGGTAGCGGAGTGTCTCCGGGAGCACGGCAAGATAGAGCCATACATAGAGGTGAAGGGCGACGGGCTGAGCGTCAGCCGACATCGCAGGGAAGCCGCGGTATCCGTCCGACGGGCGAAGCCCTGAACCCATACTCGACCTCAAGTCGTGGTAGCAACGCTCCAAGTGCCGCCACAGATCCGGATTCTCCCGCGGATCGGGTCGCGCCGACAACGCCCCGTCCCGGTCCTCCGGCGACGCACCCAGCCGCTCCAACAACCGCGCCGCTTCGACGTTCGAGGGAAGTTCAAGCACGTGGTCCAACCTACGACGCCCGCCCCCTCGATGCCGGCGTCGCGCCGGCGCTCCGGGCTGTCATCCGTATCGACAAGGCAGCACCCGTAAGCCTGCTCCTGCTTTGCCCCTGGGCGGCAGTTCGATCCTCGTCTGACCCGTCGGCGTGGCGGATGCGCCGGCACGGGCTTGGCGGTAGAACCGGAACGTGACACTCAACTTCTGTCGGGAACTGTCGGCCGCCGACTGGATCGCCCACAGCGACCTGCCGTGGCAGCGGCTTGTGGGCTTCGGGCCCGCGGGCTTCGACGCCTACGCGCGGCTTCGGTTTCTGCCCGATCCGGCACGCCCCGGCCAAAGCGAGAACGACGCCGCCGCGGACTGGCCCACGGATCAACTACCCACTCTTTTCGAGGTGCTGGCCACCCACACCACGACTCCCGAAGACTGCTACTTCTGCGTCTGGGAAGGCTTCGCCGACGCGGACGTCGCAGCCGACGACGACGCCGTGTACATCGATGAGGAGAACGGCGGCGCCGCGATCGAGCGGCCCGGCGGCCAGCCGGGACTGGCGCCCACACCCGCTGCCCGGCCCTCGATGCCGCGTGCACCCAAGGTTGTGGTGCCCCACCGCGCGTACTGGTTGTTTCAAGGGACGTTAGCCGACGTCGGCACATGGGACACCGCTGCGGGGTGGCCGGGCCAGCATCGTTTCAGCAGCGCCGAGCCGGCGTTCGCCTGGCCTGCTGACCACGCCTGGTGCGTGGCCAAGGACGTCGATCCGCACTGGGCCGGGATCGGCGGCACCCGGGCGCTGATCACCCAACTCAGCACCGACCCGCGCCTCGACGTGGTCCCCGCCGACCCCACCCAGAACCAGCCGCGCTACCGATGAACGGCCCGTCCCGGTCGACGAGTGCTTCACGGACCGCTGACCGGGCCTGCCGCGCTCCGGTCGGAACGCGCGGATCTGCCGCTGCGAGTGCGTCGGAGACGACCGGATCGGTCGATGAGCGTGCGGCATCCGGGTCCTCACGTTTGTTGCGGGAGCCACTGCCGTCCGCGTTCCGGCCAGGGCGTTTGATCTTGGATAGACGTGTGCTCCGGGCTGACCCGAACCTCGCTCACGGGAGAACGCTAGGGGAAACGGAGTTGGCCGCGATCTGGCGACCAAGGTTCTTTGACGTACCGTGCGGACCCTTGGGTACTGTGAACGCTGCCTGCCGTGGCAGAACCCTGTTTGATACGACGACGGGAGCCGGTCCGTGTCATATGTACGGCGGTTTGACCACGTCGGTATCACGGTCGCAGATCTCGATATCGTGACCGCCTTCTTCGTGGCGCTCGGCCTGGAGGTCGAGGGCAGGGCGTTCGTCGAGGGGGAGTTTCTGGAGACGGTCTGCGGGATTCCCGACTCCCGTACCGAGATCGTCATGCTGAAGTCGCCCGACGATGGCGCCCGCCTGGAGCTTGCCAGATTCGTGCGGCCCGACTCCGTGCCGGGCTCGCCGGCCGCCATGGCCAACGAGCTGGGGTTGCGAAACGTGTCCTTCGAGGTCGACGACTTGCAGGCCGCTGTCGACTGGGCGGCGAGCGAGGGCTACGGACTGGTCGGCGGCATCGGCGAGTACGAGGGTGCCTGGCGGATGGCCTACGTCCGGGGGCCCGAAGGAATCATCGTCTCGCTGTCCGAGCGCATCGGCTGAACGCGCAACGCCCGCAACTGCCGCTGGGCGGCATTACGGGTGCCGGCCCGGTGGGCTGCGGCGTGAAGAAGCGGACGATGTCGTCGGCTGCGGTGGGGGACAGCATCATTGCCTGGACCCGTGCGGAGATTTCGGCGATCGGGTGGTTTCTGGTGAACATCGCCTCCTCGTGCGTCTGGATCGCCGAGTCGGGGTCGGCGGCGTTGGTGGCGAGTTCGGCACGCTTGCTGCGGTAGGTGTCCAGGTGGCGGTCCTCCGCGGGTAGGGAGACGCCGACCCGGATGCTGCCGTCGCCGAGGCGTTGCGCTGCCAGGATCTGGTTCACGCCGATGCACCAGAGGTTTCCGGGGTCGACCATCCCCGCACCTGACCCACTGGCCGCAAGTCAGTACCGGCTGGGCACCGTCACACCTCGATCAGGCATCCGGAGCTGCTGCGAGTCCCGCACCACCTCCTGGTACTTGCCGGTGTCGCCACTTCCTGACTAAGCGGGGATGGCAAGCTGTCGCGGTGTTTGCGGAGCCGCGCGGCGACTACTCCTGGCTGTTCGGCCTGGTGGCGACCGATCCGGTCATGCGTCACCAGGCGCTTGCTCGTCATCAGGCGCTGCTCGCTGCGGCGAGCGACGCGTTGGACCTGTCGAACGGCCTGTGGGCAGCGCATTACCGGTCGAGGTCCAGTCAGACGCGGCTCGCCGCGGCGATGGACCAGGCGAACGCTGACTTCCGGTGGTACGAGGAGCAGACAATCTACGGACCGCTCCATGCCTTCCGGGACGCTCCGGACGACGACCGCGCCGGCCACGCACGGTGGGCGCCGTTCGCCGCCCTCTACCTGCGGTGGGAGACGGAGTATCCCGACGAGTGGGGAGCGCCGGAGTCGTGGCTGTGGTCCCGCTGGGGAACGAAGGAGGTGCTCCTTCGCCGGCTCAGTCGGCGCGGTCTCCCGGAGGCCATCAAGCCACAGATCGCTGAGCTGATCCTCGCGGCACTGAGGCGACCGTACTGGTGCAAGGACTGGATGTACGCCAGCTTGGTCCGTCACCTCCACGACTCGCTGTTTTTCCATGAGGTGGAGATGCTGACGTCCGCCGACGATCCCCTCGTCCGGCTCCGAGCGCAGTTCGTTCTCCATGTGGCCGCGCATCCCGAGCAAACTCCCACCCGCACGAGCTGGCGACGTTGGCTCGATGCAGGTACCTGACCGCTCGATCGCGGGCGCATGGTCCGTCGTACGAAGCGCCAATCGATGACCGGACGGTCCAAAACAATATATCTTCAGCCCACTGGTGTGCGGATCTGCCGCCGACCGCGTGTCACGTAGCGTCGCTGTCGGTCGATCACCGGGACGCTCGGTCTTGCCGGGTCGCGTAGTCGTGTTCAGCGCTAATTGGGTAGCGATCAGCTTCGTCGATCGCAATGATGCCGGTGTGGACGAGCACTCGATTGACATCGTCGAGTACTACACCTTTCGGTACAGCGAAGACGCTCGACTGGATGCCCGGCCGCAGGCGCGGCTGGAGCGTATGCGGACAATGGAACTCCTGCGGGATCTGTTACCGCCTCCGCCGGCCCGAGTGTTGGATGTTGGCGGCGGGACCGGCGAGTACGCGCGGGCGCTGGTCGCCGCTGGGCATCAGGTCCGTCTCGTGGATCTGGTGCCGAGCCATGTGGCTCAGGCCGCTGGCGGGCAGCCTGCGCTCGACGCGGTGGTGGCTGATGCTCGTGAGTTGCCCGAGGACGACGATCGCTACGACGCCACGTTGCTATTGGGGCCCCTCTACCACCTGGTGCGCGTCGAGGACCGGTTGAAGGCTCTGCGCGAGGCTGCCCGGGTCACGCGCCCGGGAGGCCGTGTCGTCGCCGCGGCGATCTCCCGTTTTGCTGGACCGATCGACTTCGCAGCTACCGGACGTCTGACCGAGACGACGATCCAGGAAGCTCGGGCGTTGCTCACTGATGGGGTGAACGACCCGCGTAGCCACTTCACCCCGGCCTACTTCCACAGAGTTGAGGAACTCGTCGACGAATGCCGGACCGCCGGCCTGACCGACGTCGTGGTGCACGGACTTGAAGGGCCGGCCTGGACAGCAGCCGAGGCCGCGGCGAACGGGCCGTTGTCCGAGGTTGTCTTCACCGGCGCACTGGACCTCGCCCGGGTCTACACCAGCGAGCCCGCGCTGATCGCCACGAGCGCGCATCTACTCGCTACCGGGCTTGTTCCGCAGAAGGACGAACAACGGCTACGGCTCGGATAGCTGGATGACGTCCTGTGGGGCCTCGCAGCGCGGCGTCCTGCTTGTGCCCTTCCCGTACTTCCGGCGGCGCGGTCCTGCCGATGACAGACGCGTCCTGGCCCCGCGTACGTTGGCGCTATGGCGACCTACTGGACTGTGGGGTGCGATGCCAGGGATCCTCAGCGGATTGCTGCCTTCTGGGCACGTGCCCTGGGGTACGTGAAGGAGCCCGGTTTCGACGAGCCCGACAACGCTTCCATCGTCGACCCGGACGGCAGGGGACCTGCCATTGGTTTCCTGAAGGTGCCCGAGGGCAAGTCCGCCAAGAACCGGATGCACATCGACGTCCGGGTGGCGGGCCCCGGCCCCTGGGACATGGCCGAGCGTGCACGGCTGATCCAGCAGAAGGTGCCCGAACTGGTGGCTGCCGGCGCGACAGTGCTCCGCGAGGAGTGGTACGGCGACACCTTGGGACACGTCGTCATGCAGGATCCCGAGGGCAACGAGTTCTGCGTCGCCTGATGCCGTGATGGAGTGCGAAGTTCGATCACCCGCGCCTTTTTCGTAGGCTGAATTTCGCACGCGACGGGCGGGAGGCTGAGGTGACTGGGACCACGGTGGCCGAGGTGATGGCCGAACTGGCCGCGCTGGAGGACCCGAAGACACGCGAGGTGAACAGGAGACACGGTGACGATCACGGGGTCAACCTCAGCAAGCTGCGCGCGCTCGCGAAGCGGCTCAGGACGCAGCAGGAACTCGCGTGCCAGCTCTGGAAGACGGACGACACCGCGGCAAGACTGCTGGCGATCCTGATCTGCCGCCCGAAGGCGTTCGAGCGTGACGAACTGGACGTCATGTTGCGCGAGGCGCGCACACCCAAGGTGCACGGCTGGCTCGTGAACTACGTGGTGAAGAAGAGCCCGCACTCCGAAGAGCTGCGCCCGGCCTGGTTCGCCGATCCGGATCCAGTGGTCGCGAGTGCCGGCTGGGCGCTGACCACCGAACGCGTGACGAAGAAGCCCGAGGGCCTCGACCTCGCAGGGCTGCTCGACGTCATCGAGGCGGAAATGAGAAACGCCCCGGATCGCCTGCAGTGGGCGATGAACGAATGCCTGAGTCATATCGGGATCGAGCACGCCGAGCACCGCGCCCGGGCGATCGAGATCGGTGAGCGTCTGGAGGTACTCAAGGACTACCCGACTTCCCCGGGCTGCACGTCCCCGTTCGCGCCCATCTGGATCGCCGAGATGGTGCGCCGACAGCACGACGGGTAGAAAGGTGGCGGCCGGCCGCGGCCGTCTGTGCCGCTCAGGACGGATACGCGTTGCCAGGCGTCGTCGCGATCAGCACATCGGCCACCGGCTGCCAGCCGAGCGTTCTGTACAGCCGCTGTCCGTCCTCGCTGGCGATGAGAATGCCCTGCTCGACGCCCTCATCGACCGCCGCACTGGCCAGTGCGCTCATGACCGCGCTGGCCAGGCCCTTGCGGCGATGAGCCGGCATGGTTTCGATCCGGTCGGCGACCGCATCCGTACCGGCCAGTCCCATCGTCCCGCGCGCACCGACCTCTCCCGACTCGTGCCGTACCGTGGCCGTGACCAGGCTGTCGCCTCCATGCGGGTCGACCTGGGTCAGGAGCCGGTACGGCGCCACGGGCATGTTCTGCGGGTGCCCGCGAAGATCGGCTGTCATCAGCAGCTCCGAATCCTTGAGTACGATCAGGCCAGCGGCAACCAGAACCGAGGACGCCCCCGCCGGGTCGGTGGTGGGCACGGTCAGCCAGGTGATGGTGTCCTCGCCAGCGACCAGCTCAGCCAGCGTGGTGAGCGAGGTGAGGTCCTCGCCGGCATCGAGCGCGACATACTCGATGTCGCGGCCGGGCTGCATGCACCGGACCCGCAACGCGCCGCCGACGTCCTCGGCGACGGGCAGCGCGCGAGCAATGCTCCAGCCGCGCTGCCAGCGGACGATGAGATCTCGCAGGTCGCTCACCCGTCAAGTAGACCACCCGCACGTGCGCGGCCCGCGACGCACGGATCTGCCGTGAGCCGTACGGACGAACGACGATCTTCATGATGCGGCGGGCGCACGCGGGCGACCAGAGGCTGCCCACACGGGCCTACCCTCCCGGTATGACGGACGCCGTGGCACCGAAGGCGGGTATGACGATCAGCATCCGGACGCGACGTGATGTCGTCGTGATGGACCCGGACCGGTTCCTGGCCGCGGCACGGCAGGCGCTGCGCGACCGGAACCCGGGTCTGACCGACGCCGAGGCGGCCGAGGCGGTGGCCGACGTCTACGACGCCTACACGCCCTGCTCGATCGGGACGGAGCACTCGCCGCCGACGCCCTGGCTGGCGAAGCTGTCGGCGTCGGTGGACCTTTGCCTGGCACGCGGGTCAGCGACCGGCTGGACGGCCTGTCGCCCGCCGGTTGGCTGCGACAGGTGGTACTCGACGATCCGCAGCCGCTACAGGACCATGGCTGCTTCCTGCCCGCGGATCCCTTTGCGGTGCCTCCCACCGTGGACGGTACGCGGCACCGCTGAACGGGTACGCGTCCTGTCTTCAGGCCAGCAGGAGCTCGCGCATCCTCGCGCCCGGATTGAATCCACCCACCATGCGGGAGCTGGCCGGATCGTGCACGCCGAGGGTGTTGTTGCGGCGCATGAGCTCACGGACCGCAGGCGGTAACCGGGGCGGGTCGTCCATGGCCGCGAGGATCTGCCCGGCGGTGGAGATCAGCCCAACGGCCAGGGACGCGGAGTCGGTGTCGATCCGCACCCGGCCGTACTCCCAGCCGGCGGTGGTGAGGTCGAGCACCTCGAACACGTGGGTCACGAGCGGGTTCGGGTCGGTCACCCGGTCGAGCCGGGGCGCCTGGCTGCCGACCACCGCGACGGCGGCGGCCAGCTGCGCGTACGGGTGGAAGCCGCACGGCAACGCGGCGAGTGGCCAGCGCAGGGCGTGGCCGGCCTCCTTCCACAGCGGCCGGTAGTTCCGGCGGTTCACCAGGAGCCGCCGGCCCGTCCGGCGGTGTATGTCGAGGGCCTGGGCCTGCAGGTCCGCGTGGGCCTCGTCGGCGACCTGGCTCATGATCCGGGCCGCCACCGCCAGACCGTCGTCGCCGGTCAGCATTCCGGCGACCGCCTCGACCTGCTCGGGAAACCGGATCCGCGGGTGGGCGCCGTACCGGTGCTGGACGTCCCGCAGCAGCGCCTGCTGGCGCCCCGGATCAAGCTCGACCCGCCCGCCGCCGCCGCCCAGCAACCGCTGAAGCCACCGCATTTCGCCTCGTTTCAGCAGAGCCGTCCCAGACCGCGGCAATGCTACCCGCACAGGG
Source organism: Micromonospora sp. NPDC047074 (assembly GCF_040643815.1). Lineage (NCBI taxonomy): Bacteria > Bacillati > Actinomycetota > Actinomycetes > Micromonosporales > Micromonosporaceae > Micromonospora > Micromonospora sp. NPDC047074. The sequence continues at coordinate 5,917 of NZ_JBEYVB010000053.1, read as the reverse complement.
CGACGCTCAACGGACGGCTCCGCCGCGTGCCCGGCACGTGTCCCGGACGTGCCAGAAGTCGTTCAGGTAGTCGTCGTGCATGCCGCGACCCATGATTCGCAGCAGGGTCTCGTCGGCCTGCCGGAGGGCCGAGACGGCGTAGTTGTGACTCCCGGTGAAGACCCGGGGCACGATGTCGTCGTCGTACGCGCCGTCGATCAGCATGTACTTGTTGTGGGTCCGGATGTCCAGCCCCGGGCCGTTGTTGAAGTCGCACCTGGTGAGCTGGATGGTGCTGCCCAGCGCGTTGAGCACCGCGGTGTTCGCCTCGGTGTAGACGACGTCGACCCAGCAGCCGGCGTTGCGCAGCGCGGTGAGCCGTTTGGCGACCTCGGGCCGGTTGAACGAGTACATGTTGACCCGGATGTCGGTCTGCCGGCGGGTGCCCGCGTCGTCGTAGCTGCACGAGGTGACCGAGTTCAGGATGCTGACCACGGTGTCGGTGGCGGGGTCGGCGATCGGTTGGCCGGACCGTTCCCGGCGGGGGAAGAAGTGTGCCTTGTAGGCGCTGCCGGTCGGCGTGACCCAGTAGTAGTCGTTGTCGCCGGTCGAGCTGTACCGGTGGGAGCGCAGGTCCGCGAAGTACGTCCGGTAGGCGTTGTACGTGGCGGCGTCGCTGAACGTCACCCCGTTGTTGTACGCCTCGTTCGCGTCCCACCACGTCAGGTTCGCCGAGCCCTGGAACACCACGTTGGACACCGTTGCCCCGGTGCCGAGCACGATCTTCGAGGCGGTCAGGAACTTGTTGTGGTTGTACGCGGTGACCGTCGAGTCGGTGTACTGGATCGCCCGGGTGCCGATGCAGCCGCGGTCCTGGCTGGGGAAGCGGTCCGCGCAGTGCACGATGTACGAGCCGGCGGTGTCGGTCGAGCCGAGGACCGGTTGCAACCGTTGGAACGGGCGCCCGCCCGCCGAGGACTGGTCGACGATGATCTTCACCCGGACGCCCCGCTGGTGCGCCGAGATGAGGCGACCGGGGATGTCCGGGGTGGTGGCCGAGTCGGTCACGTCCGAGAACGAGAAGTGGAACCACGACATCTGGATCTCCTCGCCCGCCGGGACCCGGTCGATGATCCGGGCCAGCTGCATGAAGATCGCGTTCTGCTCGGCGACCGAGCCGAGCGGCCGGCTGAACACCGGCTTGTTCAGCACCGGGTCGGGTTCGGCGGCGCTGGCCGGCGTGGGAAGCAGGGCGGGAACGCCGCTGGCGGCGAGAACGGTCACGAAGACCAGTGCCGAACGAGCCGCGAGCCGTGAGATCGATCGATGACTGCGCATGTGCGGATGGTCTCACCGGCGTCGGTCGGCGGGCTACCCCTCGACGTGTCGGGGACACGGTACGGCGGCGGATCGCCAGGATCGTGAGTCGTGGCCTTTGCCGTTCCGGTCCGTCTGGCACCATCGCCCCGTGCGGCGATATCCGACCGGGCCACCGGCCTCCCTGCTGGCGGGCGCCGATGTGACGCTCGTGGGCCTGTTCTCGGCGAAGGACAAGACCTTCAGCGCGCAGCTTGACGTGCTGGCAGGCGCCGTGGAGGCCCACGGCGGGCGGGTCGTGAGCCGGCACGTCCAGCGGCGGGGTGTCTCGCACGGTGGTGTCGCCAAGATGTCCGTGCCGTTCTCGCGGCGGACACTGGTCAGCCCGGGCAAGGCACGCGAGATCGCGCAGGCGTGCCGGGCCGCAGAGGTCGATGTCGCGGTGTTCGTGAACCCGCTCACGGAATTCCAACGGGCTGTTCTCGGCGAGCTGTTCGGGTGCTTCGTCATCAGCGGCGAGGACCTCGTCCGTCGCGGGCCGCACTGACGATGACCAGGCGGGTCTGCCGCACACTGGCGTCATGGTGCTTCATCTGTTGGCTGCTGCCGGGATCCTCGGGCTGCTGACCATCGTTCCGGGGCCGGACATGGCGGTGGTGACGCGTCGTGCCCTGGTGGGCGGTCAGGGCGATGCCCTGCGCGCCGGCCTGGGCGTGGTGTGCGGGCTTCTGGTGTGGGGAAGCCTGGCGGTGCTCGGCCTCACCGCCGTCCTCACCGCCTCTCCGGGGGCGTACCTCGTGGTGAAGGTGGTGGGCGTCGGCTACCTGGTCTTCCTGGGGATCCAGGCCCTGCGTGGCGGCAGCGACGACGACCCGGTGGCCGGCGCCGCCCCCGCGAGGGGCAGGCCGTTCCTGACGGGCCTCGCCACCAACATGTTGAACCCGAAGATCGCGGTCTTCTACACGGCGCTGCTCCCCACCCTCGCTCCGCCGTCACTCGGTGCCTGGGGGCTCGGGATCCTGGTGCTGATCCACGCGGTCCTGACCCTCGGCTGGCTCAGCGGGTACGCGTACGTGCTCGACCGGGCGCGTGCGCTGTTCGAGCGCCCCCGGGTGCGACGTGCCCTCGACCGCGTCACCGGCGTCGTCCTGATCGCCTTCGCCGTGCGGCTGGCCACCGAACGCCCCTGACGGCGTCCGCCGGAGCCGTGGGGCGCGCGGTGCCCACGCGTCCGCCTACGGTGGCGTGGTTGCCAGGATGGCGTCGAGGCCGCGTTCGAACAGGTCGTCGTCGCTCCAGCGGGCGGCGTCGAGGTGGCCGGAGGCGTTCAGGGTGGGGTAGGCGGCAGGGTTCGCGGTGACGTGTTCCCGAGCCTGCGCCGGCGGGTCCGCGGTCTGTCGCCAGGTGGCCTCGGTGAGCGCGGCGCCGATGACGTAGTTGGCCAGCATCCGGGTGGTCACGGCCAACCGCAGGTCGGTCAGGCCGCCGCGCAGCAGCGCGGACTGCAGGTACTCGGTGCGGGCGAGGACGTTGGGTCCGAGCATTGGCCGGCCGATCAGGCTCGGGGCCCAGGGATGCCGGAGCATCGCGGCCCGCCAGTCGCGGATCAGGGTACGGGCGTCGTTCCGCCAGTCGTCGGTGGCGTCCGGGAGCGGCACCTCGCCGAAGATGTGGTCGAGGGCCAGGTCGAGAACGTCCTCTTTCGTCTTCACGTGCCAGTAGAGCGCGGTGGAGGTGACGCCGAGCAGGTCGGCGAGGCGGCGGATCGTCACGCCGGCGGTTCCGTGCCGGTCGAGCAGGGTCACCGCGGCGTCGACGATGCGCTCCAGGGTGAGTGGCGTTCGGCGCGTCCGGGGGGTCTGCGCCCGCAGCCATATCGAGCCCGGTTCGCCGCTGCTGCGGTCTGTCGGCCCGCCAGCCTCCGGGCGGCCGAACCCTGTTTCCGTCACACGAAGACTCTAATACACTGCTCAGGTAACTTATCAACGATAAGTTACCTGAGCAGTGATATGTGGGCTGCCGTGTGTGGGAGGGAGGCGTCGGCCGATGCTCCTGATGCGTATCCAGGTGGACAGTGACCGGGCCACCGCCCGCCGGGTGCTGGAGTTGCATCGCCAGGGCAGGACCCATCGCGAGTCCCGTGACGCCGCGCGGGCGGAGGTCTGGCGTCGCGGTCGCACCCCCGCCGCCGAGCCGGTCTTCGTCGGCGTCACGAACGGGTGTCCCGTACGGCTGCTCTACGACGTCGAGATCTACTCGGACACGACCGGCTGAGGCGGACGACCTCCGCGGTCCGCGCTACGCCGTCGGCGTGACCACCGTCAGGCCGGTGACGTTGCCCTGGTAGTAGCTTCCGCCGATGCTCGTGCCCGCGGTCTGTAGCGGGTTGACCAGGATCGAGCCGAGCAGGGTCCGGTCGCTCACCGCCCCGGTGCGGGCGTCGATCGCGGCGAGCGAGTAGAAGGCGCCGGCCTGCTGGATGACCGTGTAGAGCTTGCCGTCGGTGACGGACAGCCGGGGCAGGGCGGCCGAGGGCGTGGTCGTCGACCAGGTGATCGCGCAGCCGGTGGCCGACACGTCGATCCGCGCGACACCGCCGACGAAACTCGCGTCGGCCGGCACGCTGTCACCCGCGCCCTCGGGCAGCGCCGGGTAGTCGTAGCCGTAGGTGTTGGTGACGAAGACGCTGCGCCCGGCCGCGACCGGGGCGTTCTCGGTGCCGCTGGCGCCCTGGTTGGTGAAGAGCGGCTGTACGCACCGGGGCGTGCCGTTGCCCCCGGTCGGGAGCACGACGAGATTCATGTGCGGGTCGTCGTTGTCGGTGATCGTCACGTACTCGTAGCCGGTGCCCGGCCCGAAGAAGACCGGGGTGGCGCCGCTGCCCCAGCTCAGCTGACCCGGCTTGCGGGCCGGGCCGCGGTCGTACGCGTACCGCCAGAGCAGGCTGCGGGTCGCGGTGTCGAAGAGGTAGAGCGCGTGGTCGCTGGTGATCGCGATGTGGCCGGGAACCGTCGAGATGCTGTTGCCGATCTTCTCGCCGGCGGGTAGCTGGTGCCGGAAGGTCTCGCCGGTGGTGGTGTTCACCGCCCCGACGGTGCCGCCCTCGGTCACGAACCACACCCGACCGTCGTACGTCGGGAGCACGCCGACCACCGCGTCGCTCGCGGCGATGACGCTCGCCAGCGAAAGCCGCTGGGTGACGGCCAGCGAGTTGCCGGTGTGGGCGATCCGCAGCAGGTCACGGTTTCCGTCGACGATCACCACGCGGTTGGCGTCGTCCAGGTACGCGTAGACGCCGCCGAGCAGGCTGCCCTTGGCGATCGGGAGGCTGGCCCGGGAGTCGCCGGTGGCGCGGTCGAGCACGTGCAGCACCGGCGCCTGGCCGAGGACCTGGGTGCAGAGCCCGAGCAGCACGCCGTCGGAGCCGTGCAGCAGCGTCGGGCAGGCGGCGAGCAGCGTGGACCGTCTCACCGTGACGCTGCCGCCCGCCGGCCCCCTGCCGGTGAACGTCTTCGACGAGGCGCTGTCCCCGTGGGTGCTCGCCCCGCCGGCCGGAGCCGTGTGCGGGTTGGCCGGTGCCGCCGGCCCGAACTCGGCGATGTCCGCCTGGGCCGGGAGGGGGCCGGCGACGCCGGACGCCGCCGCCAGCAGCGACATCAGCGCCACCCGCGCGGCGACGCGACGGATCGAGGTTGGTCGTCTCATGGTCAGCTATATTGCCGATCGGGTAAGTAGGAATAGCCAGCGCGTCTCAAGACGCAGGACCGCGGGACGACTCACCCGCTCCCCGCTGTGGGGCGGAGTGACGGCCGTGCTGGCCGGACCGGCTCGACGGAACGGCGTGGGGAGTCAGTCGCGTCCGGCGACCGCCACCAGCGTCTCCCGGGCGAGAGGTCTTCCGTCCAGGTCGAGTGGGGTCACCGCGACGACCCGGTCGGTGGCTCCGATCACCGAGGCCGGAACGAGGAACACGCCGGAATGGACCGTCGCGCGCACGCGGGCCGGCCCGACCGCGACGGCCGCCGCGCCGGCGGTGGGCAGTTGGCCGACCAGGCCGTCGAGGACTGGGCTCACGCTGTACCGACCGCTCTCGCCCTTCGCTCCGTCGCCCTTCGCTCCGACGCCTGCGTGGTGCCGTCCGGATCGCAGGCTCTCGACGTACCAGCCGGACGGCCCGGTCCAGAGTCGCAGGGTGTGGTCGCCGTCGAGCGGGACGGTCTCGGCGAGGGTGTAGCCGGTGGGTGGCTGCCAGTCGGGTCGGGGCTCCGCCGGGCTCTTCGGCGCGACGGCGACGACCGCCGCGACGGCCAGGGCGGCGGCCGAGAGCCCGATCAGGGTACGAACGTGCGAACCGGATCCGGCGAGGTCCATGAGGCGATCCTTGCAGGAAAGCCGGGTTCGTCTATGTTGTCTCCGCAGTTGTATCGATACCGATGAGATCGAGAGGCGTGGCGTGACAGGGGAGACAACGGGAAGGCGGCTACGGGCGTTCGTGGCCGCCACAGCCGTCCTGTGTGGACTCGTGCTCGTCCCGGCGCAGCCGGCGGCCGCGCAGACCGGGGTGATGATCCAGCCGGTGGGCGGGCGGGTCACCGGTGTGCTGTCGAACAGGTGCGGCAGC
>NZ_JBEYVB010000052.1:0-40780 GCF_040643815.1 Micromonospora sp. NPDC047074 | reverse complement strand
GAGGATGAACAGCTGTTCGAGAATGCCGTCGGACGACGTCTCAGAGGTGAAGCGCATAGTGTTCGCAGCAGCGGATCGGTCCAGGCGATCCGCAGGCCGTCGGCCGCGTGGCGCAGCACCCGGCCGCCCGGCGGTGGCGGCGGGGCCGCCCGCAGCGCCCGGGGGCGCAGGGCGACCAGCACGAACGCCATCACCGCGAACGTGCCGGCGTTCGCGAACGCGGCAGCCGCCAGGCCGGCGGTCGCGACCACGAGGCCGCCGGCCGAGGGCCCGACGAAGGCCGCGACCTGACCGACCGCCGCTCGCGCGGACACCGCCCGCGCGAGCCCTTCGGCGGGCACCAGCCGTCGGGGCATCGAGCCCGAGCTCGGCAGGTAGAACGCGTCGACGACCCCGATGACGACGGCGGCGGCGAGCAGCAGGCAGGGCCGGGCGCCCCACACCACGAGTGCCCCACCCAGGAGTACGGTAGCGGCGGCCATGGTCGCGTCGGCGGTGATCATCACCCGCCAGGCGCCGATCCGGTCGGCCAGCGCACCCCCGAGGAGCAGCAGGAGCACTCGCGGAAGGTTGACCGCGGTCAGCACCAGACCGGCGAACGCGCCGCCCCGCTCCGCGGCGACCCACGTCATCCCGAAGGCCATGACCTGCGAGCCGAGCAGGGAGACCAGCACCCCGCTCAGCCAGATCCAGTAACGGCCCGTTGCCGACGAGGACGGTTTCTCGCCGACGGCTGACTCTTCCATCTCGTGCGACACCGTCGCATCTCCTGCCCGTGACGCCGGCATGACGCGACACACGCTCGGCCATCGAGCAGGTCGAGGGTCAAGCCGGCCGGCGGTCAGCTCGCTCATGTTGCGCAATTGACCCTTTTGTCCCAATTTTGGGGAGATACTGACGCCATTGGATCGGCGGCCGCGGCGCGGGTCCGGGCGCAACCGACGGGGGCAGTTCATGGCACAGCCGGGCAGGGACCACGCACCGGGCCGGAGCCTGGCCGACCGCTACGACCCCCGCGACAACGCCTTCGGCTTCCTCCGGCTGGCCCTGGCCGTCGGCGTACTGGTCGCGCACGCCTGGCCGCTGGGCCTGGGCAGCCCGAGTATCGGCGCCTCCCTCACCCTCGGGCAGACCGACCTGGGGACCCTCTCGGTGCAGGGCTTCTTCGTCATCTCCGGCTTCCTGGTGGCCGGCAGCGCCCTGCGGTTGTCCCCCGGCCGGTTCGCCTGGCACCGCGCGCTGCGGGTCCTGCCCGGGCTCTGGGTGTGCCTGCTGGTCACCGCGTTCGTGATCGCACCGGCCGTGCACTGGTACGAGCACGGCGGCCTGACCGGCTTCTGGACGCACCCCGAGGGACCACTCAGATACATCCTCGTCAACTCGTTCGCCAGCATGGAGCAGTACCCCATCTCCGGCCTCCTGGCCGACACCCCGTACGGCAGGCTCGTCGCGGGGCCCAGCGCCTTCGACGGCTCACTGTGGAGCCTGCGCTACGAGTTCGCCTGCTACGCGGTGATCGGCGTCCTGGCGGCGACGGCGGTCCTGCACCGCGCGTTCCGGTTCGTGGTGGCCCTCACCGCCGGGGCGTACCTGCTCATCCTTAACGACCTGCTGACGGTGCCGGCGTGGACCGACCGGCCACCGCAGCGCGGCGCCATCGGTCCACTGCCACTGGTCGGCAGCTTCGCCGCCGACTGGGCCCTCTATCTCGGCTTCCTCTTCCTGCTCGGGGCGTGCGCCCGGCACCACGCGCACCGGCTGCCGATGAACGGCACGCTCGCGCTGCTCGCCACCGTGGTGATGGTCGGGTCGATGCGGCTAGGTGGATTCTTCGCCATCGGCCTGCCCGCCTTCGCCTACCTGGTGCTCTATCTCGCGGTCACCCTGCCCCGGGCGCTACGCCGGCTCGGCCGGGACCGGGACTACTCGTACGGCGTCTACATCTACGCCTTTCCCGTGCAGCAGGTCGTCGCGCTGCTCGGCGGCGCGGCCCACGGTCTTCCCGCGTACGTCGCACTCTCCCTCGCGGGGACGCTCCTGCTCGCCGTGCCCTCGTGGCACCTGGTGGAACGCCCCGCCCTGAGCCTGCGGACCTGGCTGACCCGCTCCGCGCCGCGACCGCCGGCCGACGCCCCGCCGGTGACCGCCAGGCAGCCGGCTGCCGTCGGGACCGCACCCTGACCGGGCCGCAGGCGGAGTCCGCCCACGGCGGAACCGACACCACACCGACCGCACAGGAGGGGTTCACGCCGCGATGACGTCCATACGAGCCACGCTGGGAACGGCATGGCGCCGCCGGGCAGGCTGGCAGAAGGCGACGATCGTCCTCGTCGCGATGTTCGGGGTGCTCTGCTCCGGGCTCGTCACGCTGGGCCTCGCCGCCAAGCACCGCTACGAGAGCAGGGTGCACCGGGAGGACATCCTCGGCAACGGCACCGCACCGCGCGACGAGGGCCGGTGGGCCCGGGGACCGCTGAACCTGCTGCTGCTCGGCTCGGACTCCCGCGAGGGCGAACCGGACCAGGGCGTGTACCCGGGGCAGCGATCCGACACCATCATGCTCGCCCACCTGAACGCCGCCCGGGACACCGCCACGGTGGTGTCGATCCCCCGGGACAGTTACGTCGACGTGCCCGCCCGCGCGGGCAGTTGGGACGGCGGACCTAACAAGATCAACGCCGCGTTCGCCCTCGGCGGGGCGTCACTGGCCGCCGAGACCGTGCACCGGCTCACCGGCGTGACCATCGACGGCGTGCTGGTGGCGAACTTCGCCGCCGTGCGCTCCATCGTGGAGGCCCTCGGCGGGATCACCGTCTGCCTCCCCCACGAGGTCGTCTCGACCGACACCGGGACCCGGTGGCTGGTGGGCTGCCACCAGCTGGACGGACGCGCGGCCGACGACCTGGTCCGGCAGCGGCACAACGTGCCCGGCGGCGACTTCGGCCGCATCCACGACCAGCAACTCGTCGTACGGGCGATCGCCGAGAAGGTTACCGGTGAGAGCCTGTTGACCAATCCCGGACGCCTCGACCGGCTCCTCACCACCGCGGCCGCGTCGCTCACGGTCGACGAGGACCTCGACCTCACCGCGCTCGCGCTGGCCGTCCGCCGCGTCCGCCCGGAGAGCCTGCGGTTCGTCACCGTACCGGCCGTCGACACCAACCTCGCCACCCCGGCCGGGTCGGCGGTCCGGCTGGACGAGCGGCGCTCCGCCGAGCTCTTCGCGGCGGTGCGTGAGGACGGTCTCGACCGGTGGATCGCGGCCAACCCGCAGGCGTCCACGCCGAACTGAGCGGCGGAGGCGGAAGAGGAGTGAGGGTTGGCGGGCGGCTCGGCCGCCCGCCAACCCTCATCCGTCGACCCGGCCGGGTCAGCGGGACCGTCGCCAGTAGCGGCAGGTCCAGTCCACCCGGTGCAACTCGTCGACGATGCCGTACTCGGCCCGGAAGTCGTCCACCGCCTGCTTGCAGCCCCGCACCGCGTGGTAGTCGTCCACGATGACGTAGCCTCCCACCGACAGCTTGGGATACAGGCTGCGCAGCGCGACCATCGTCGAGTCGTACATGTCGCCGTCCAGCCGCATCAGCGACAGCCGCTCGACCGGGGCCTGCGGCAGGGTTTCCTCGAACCAGCCGGGCAGGAAGTTGACCCGGTCGTCGAGCAGCCCGTACCGCCGGAAGTTGGCCTTCACCTGGTCCAGCGGCACGGCGAGGAACGGCTGGTTCCACAACGCGTCCTCGACGTCCTCGGTCCTCGTGGGAGCCGGCTTCGGCAACCCCCGGAAGGAGTCGGCCACCCACACCGACCGCTCGTCGTCACCGTAGGCGCGCAACATGCCCCGCATGAAGATGACCGCGCCACCTCGCCACACGCCGGTCTCGATCAGGTCGCCCGGCACGTCGTCCGCCAGGACGTCGGCGATGCACTTCTCCAGGTTGTCGAGGCGCCGCAGGCCGATCATCGTGTCGGCCTCGGGCGGCCAGTCACGACCGTTGGCGCGCGCCTGCGCGTCGAACGGAAAACGCAGCACCAGTTCCAGCCCGCGCCGTTGGAGCAGATGCCGGTATCTGTGGTAGACGCGGCCGTGCAGCGACTTCGGGCGCGGGTGGTACGGCATCCACGTCTCCTGGAAGACGTACCGGGTCAGTGCCTGCTTCAGCAGGTCGCAGTACATGGCGCGCGGGTCGGTCGACGTGGTCGGCACGACCGCGACGGTGTCACTCATCAGGGTTCCTCTCGGGATCTCGGGGCTGTCGGGCGTGGCACCTGGCCGCAGGTGGCCCGTCGTGTCACGGGCGTCGGCGGGACGACCAGGGGCGGGTCTTCGGTTGGGCACGGGGGGCGGGATCGGTGTCGACCACGACACCGTTCGGGAGATACCTCGTGGCGTCGGGATCCAGGGTGCGGCGCGCCGGTACGCCCTCGATCGGCACGCGTCCGGCCGCCGCCCGCGCGGGCCGGAGACCGCCCTCGGCCCGGGCCAGGGGGCGACCGACCGCCGAGTGCTGGGGGCCGTGGGCGCGCACGCCCACCGGTTCGGCGGGCGTGCCCGCACCGGTCGCCGCCACGAGCGGACGGGCGTCCGCCGGCGGTCGGACGGCCTGAGGGGCCCGCGACTGCGGCTCGCCGCCACCGCCGTCCCCGGACGCCGGGGCGGGCGCCACGGCCGGGCCGGCCCCGGCAACCGTCTCGGCGGGCCCGCAGGCGCCGCCGTCGGTGGCCCCCACCGCGATGACGCCGATCAGGGGCATCCCCAACCGGCGCAGCAGGCGTGCCGCCCGCTCCGCCTCGGTGAGCTTCGTCTGCCCCGCCACGACGACGAGCAGCACCCCGTCGACGTGTCGGGTGAGCGCCGCCGTGTCGCAGCTGGCCAGCACGGGCGACCCGTGCACGACGACGGATTCGTCCCCGTCGTCGAGCAGGTCCAGCACCTCGCCGAGGGCCCGCGCGTGCGTCGGGCCCAGCCCGTCCTGCGGCTCGGTCGGCAACACCATGAGCGTCGGGGCGCTGGCCAGCCGGGCCGGTGTCCGCCGGTCGTTGACGACCTGCTGCCACGTGAAGGGCGCGTCGGGAAAGTGCCCGGCGAGCGCGGGATCGCGGACCGCTCCGTCGACCAGCGTGATCGGACGGCGCTCGGCGGCCATCCCCAACCCCAGCAGGGCGGTGATCAGCGACGCGCCGTCGTCGTCGCGGACGCTGGCGACCAGCAGCCGCCGGCGCTCCGAGGTCGCGGTCAACACGCTCAGCGCCGCCGCGGCGGCCCGGGTGTGACGGGCGACGTCACGGCGCGCGAACAGCGCGGCGGCGTGGTGCCGGGCGAAGCGTCGTGGCATGGGCGGCAGGACGCCGACGACAGGAAGACCCAGCCGGGACTCGATCTGCGCGACGTCCCTGAGGCCCCTGGCGAAGCGGTCCCGGAGCATCGTCGCGCCCCAGCCCAGCAGCAGCCCCGCCAGCGCACCGAGGGCCACGTTCAGCAACGGCTTCGGAAAGGCCGGCCGCGACGGCGGGCTGGCGGTGTCGACCACGCGGGTGGTGACTCGGGTGTCGCCGCCGATCTTGAGTCTGGTCAACTGGCCGCCGACCGCCTGGCTGGCCGCGTTGGCGATCGCCGCCGCCCGCTCCGCCGACGGGGCGGTGGCGCGCACCGTGATGATCTGCAGTCCCGGCTCGAAGGAACCCCGGACGTGCCCGGCGACCGCCTGCTCCGGCAGTGACAGGGCGTCGGCCGCGTCCAGCGCCACCTCCCGCGAGCCGACGAGCTTGGCCACCGTCGGGGCGAGGTTCTGGGCCAGGGCCAGGCTCATCTCCGCCGGCCGGTCCCCGTCGGGCGGGTTGGCGACGACCAGGATGGAGGCGTCCGCCTCGTACCGTGCCGGCAGGGCGGGTGTCACCGCCTGCGCGGCGGCGAGCCCGCAGCAGAGACCGAGCAGCGGCAGGACCGCCCGCTGCCAGGACACATTGACAAACTCGCCGATGTCGATCGTTGTCTTCATCGTGTGCTCGCCTCCTCCACCGCCACGGCGGTGATACGGCCGTTCGGGGTGCCCGTTCCGGCGGTGGCTGCGGATCCTCCGTCGCACAGCCCGTCCCAGACCTGGCAGAGTCGCTCGGCGACCCGCTGCCAGGTGAAGTGCGTCCGCACCCGGGTCAGACCCCGGGCCGACAGGTCCTGCGCCAGCGCCGGATCGTCCCGCAGCGCCGCGAGCCGACCGGCCAGCGCGGCGACGTCGCCGGCCGCGAACACCAGGCCGGCGTCGCCCATGACATACGGGACCTCGCCGACGTCGCTTCCCACCACCGGGACGCCACAGGCCATCGCCTCCACCAGGACCCGCCCGAACTGTTCGCGCAGCGGTATCCCGACCCAGGGCAGGACGTTGCGTTGCACGACCTCCACCGAGGGCAGCGCGAAAACGCTCATCTCGCCCAACAGTCCCGGCAGTTCGGCGTGCCCGACCCAGGCGTGACGCCGGACCCGGCCGGGACGGCGTGCGGCGGCGAGGTCGATCTCGGCGGTCAGGCTTCCGTCGCCCACCAGCAGCACGTCGCAGTCGACGAGCTCGGAGGCGCGCAACAGGTCCAACACTCCCTTGTGGTGCTCGAACCGGCCGACGAAGCCGACGGTGAACGGCTGATATCCGACGCGTCGGCTGGGCGGCGGACGGAAGATCCGGTCGTCGACCCCCAGGGGGACGATCGGGGCCGCCCCCCGGTAGCCCTTGGCCCGGAGCACGTCGCGGGCTGCGGGGGTGATCGGCAGGATCATGTCCACGCTGCGGTACGCATGCCGTTCGAGCAGCGGGAACGGCATCGGGAACCGGGTGACGACGTTCTGCGCGGCGTAGAGGGTGGTCGGCACCCCCGGCCAGCGCCTGCGACACAGCCGCAACGCCTGCCACGTCGACAGGTACGCGGCCTCGCCGATGACGTGCACGACGTCGGGCGGCGGGATCGCCGGGCCGGGCCGGCCACCGAAGCGGACCAGCACCGAGGCCATGTGCCCGCTGCGTCCCTCCCCGAGCCAGTGCGGCAGGGTCCGGGCCTCGAAGGCCGGGTGCCGCCGGGCGAGTCGGGCGAATTCCCGGCGGGTCCGGGGCGAGACGTCGGCGGCGAGCACGGTCAGGCGCACCCCGGGCCGCTCACACAGAATGTCGAAGAGGTCGGTCCAGTGCTCGGTGCGCGAGCCGACAACCGTGGTCAGGACATGCATCACAACTTCCCTCCGCTCGGGAGCCGGCTGACCGCGACGCGGCCCACCCGGGCCCAGGCTCGGGCCCGGGCGACGCCGGCCCGAGGTTGCAGGGACAGCCGCACGCCCGCCAGCCCGACGCCGATCAGCGCCCTGAGCAGCACGACGGCGCGGACCGCGTGCCGGACCCGGGGCTGGTGCCGGCTGAAGAACAGCAGCATGCTCCGGTACAGGTGCGGCCAGATCCAGGCCGGATCGCTGCTGCTCGCGCCACCGGTGTGGCAGGCGGTCGCGGTGGGCAGGTAGAGCACCGTCCGCCCCAGTCGCCGGGCCTGCAGGCACAGCTCCTCGTCCTCGTAGTACATGAAGTACGCCTCGTTGAGCCCGCCGACGGCGGTGAAGAGGTCGGTACGCACGGCGAGACAGGCGCCGGAGACCCAGTCCACCGGCAAGGGCCGGCCGCCGCGCAGGCAGGCGTCGTACATCCGGCGCCGCCGCCGCCCGGCGAGCCGGCGCCGCAGTGGCACCGGCACGAGCAGTCCCCCGAACCGGCTGGCCACCACCGTCGTCAGCGTCTCGAAGGGATGGGCACTGACCGCGACACCGCCGTGCGCGTCCACCAGCCGGGGCCCGACGATCCCGACCTCCGGTCGGTCGAGCGCGGCGCGCACGAGTTCCCGGGCGGTCGCCGGCGGGACGACGCAGTCGGGGTTGACCAAGAGCAGGACCCCGCTGCCGACCCCGGCGGCGGCCCGGTTCACGGCGGCGGCGAAGCCGACGTTCTCGTCGCCGGCCAGTACCGTCACCTCCGGGAAGTGCCGGTGGACCAGCTCGACCGTCCGGTCCACGGAGGCGTTGTCGACCAGCCGGACCGTCAGGTCCGCCTGCCGCAGGGCGGTCAGCGCCGCGACGATCTGCCGCGCGGAGTTGTGGGTCACCACGATCGCGGTGGCGTCGGGTCGGGTCATCGCCAGACCACCTCCCTGGGACGCCAGGCCGCCCGCGCGGGGGCGGGCCGGCGCGCCCCCGTGGCACGCCACGGCGAGGTCAACAGGGTCAACGCGGGTAGCAGACCGAGCTCCCAGTGCCCGTCGGTGGGAGCGGCGAACATCGCCGCGACCAGGAAACCGCAGCAGAGCGCCGCGAACGGCACGCCCGGGCCGTCCCGGCTGGCGAGGCCGGCGCGGATGCTGCGCAGGATCGGCCAGAGCACCAGCCCGAGTCCGACCAGGCCGACGTTGGCCAGCAGGGTGACGTAGAAGGCGTGGTACACCGGCCCGACGTCCGTGGAGGCGAAGTCCGCCAGGTAGATGTCGGTGGTGGACTGCCCGAGCCCGGCCCCGAGCAGCGGCCGCTCGGCGAAGACGCCCAGCCCCACGATGGACTCGGGGCCCCGGTATCCGGCCGACTGCCGCAGCCCGTCGCCGATTTCCTGGGCCCGTTCCCGGACCCCGGGGTGCAGCGCGAGCAGCCCCGCCACCAGGATGCCCGCCGCCGCGGTGGCGGCCATCCCGAGCCGGACGGACCGCCGGCCGAGGACCAGCATCACCAGGAACGTGACGCCGGCGGCGAGCCAGATGCCACGGTACGAGGCGAGCAGCACGTCGGCGCAGAGGAACGCGGCGAGCACCACCGCGGTGGCCCGGCGCAGGCCTCGCGTACGGCCGGCGACCCACATCAGCATCGGTGCCGCCAGCAGGGCGAGCAGCCCGCCGTGGCGGCCCGGGACCGCCATCGACACGGCGGTCAGTCCGACGACGGCGGCGAGGTACAGCAGACCCGCCGCGACCAGCCGGCGTCGGGTGGTGAGGGTGTGGATGGCCAGAAAGAAGTACACCGGGAGGATCGCGATCTGGTAGGCCGCGACGAGGACCTGGGTCGGCAGGTTGCCGATTGCCAGGCCGTAGCCCGCACCGACTACGGTCAGCCCGACGACGCACAACATCCCGGTGTGGGCCGGCGTCCGTCGCGGTCGGGTGTCGAGGCGCAGCCCGTGGCGGACGGCCAGAGCGACTCCGCCGGTCGCCAGCAGCAGCAGGTGCGCGGCCACGTACACCCGGATGTCTCCCCCGCCCAGGAAGGCGCCGGCCAGCGCGCCACCGAGTATCCCGACGGGCAGCACCGTCCACGGCCAGAGCAGGAACACGAGCAGGAAAAGCAACGCGCCCGCACCGGCCGGCGCCGCCGGACCCGGCAGCATCAGCACCAGTGACAGGGTGACCCCGAGGACAGCTCCGGCGAGCACGACCGCCAGGCCGGCGCGCCTCACCGCGGCAGCCCGTCGAGGAGTTCCCGGAGCTGCCGGCCGCGGACCGCCCAGCTGTTGTCGGCCGCCACCGCACGTCGTCGGGCGACCTGCGTGGGCAGGCGGGCGGTGTCCAGCGCCGCCTCGATCGCCTGCGCGAAGGCGCGGGGCCCGGCGGCGAGCCGGACGACGCCGGTCAGGGCGTGCAGCGCCGGCAGCGGGGTCGCGACCACGGGCTTGCCGAGGGCGAGGTACTCGTAGCACTTCTTCGGGTGGACGTAGTCCACCAGGGCGCCGGTCCGGTACGGGACGACGGTGACGTCACAAGCGCGCAGCAGTGCCGGAACCCTGGCGTACGGAACCGGCCCGGTCAGGACCACGTTGGCCAGTCCCCGCAGGGAAGAGCGGCCGGCGCGGGTGCTGGGACCGGCCAGGAGAAAGGTCCAACCGGGTCGGGCACGGGCCACCGCGGCGAGGAGTTCCCCGTCGAAGGCGCGCGTGTCGATGGCGCCGCAGTAGCCGATGAGCGGTCGGCTCATCCCGGTCAGCTCGGGCGCGGTCGGACCGTCCGGCGAGAAGTGTTCCGGGTCGCAGCCGTTGGGTAGCACCACCGGGGCCGGTCCCACCGCCGGCATCCGTTCGGGAAGCGCGGCCGAGGAGGCCAGCACCAGGTCTGCGGCGGCGAGCGCCCGGGCGAGGTTTCGGCGCAGGTGCCAGCGGTTCCACCAGCGGGTGAACGTCCAGTCCAGGTCGGTGGCGTCGTAGACACTGGCGGCGGCGGGAACCCGGCCGGCGCACGGAGCCGCTGCGTCCTCGTCCAGCCACAGCAGCCGCACGGTCGCGGCCCGGAGGTCCAGCCAGCGCCGCAGCGACACGACGATCACCCGGCGGTTGAGCTCGTTGCCCGGCGGCAGATGACGACCGAGCGGCACGGCCGCGGGTGGTACCGCGTGCCAGACGTTCCGCTCGACGGGCCGCACGGTCGTCCGCCAGTGGGGCAACTGGCCGGGAGGATCGACGAAGAGCACGAGATGGTCGGCGGCGAGCTGCCGCGCGAGCGCGTGCTGCCGGTGGGCTCCGCCCTGCCAGGGAGTGGCGCTGAACAACACCACCCAGGGCGGGGAGTCGCCCGCCCCGGTGCCGGCGGCGATCCGCGTACGGCAGGCCGTGGTGTCACCCATTGCCGGCCCGTTGTGCCACCGGGGTGCGGACCGCGGCCGGCAGCACCTCGTCCTCACCGATCTTTCCGACCACGGGGCACGCGCGCTGGTCGTCGAGTCGGAGCAGTCGTGCGCCCGCGTGCCGGTCGAGCCAACGTCGTACGGCGGCGGCGGCGATCCGGCGGTTGATCCGGTCGGCCGCCGGCAGGCGGTGGCCGAGGGGGAGTCCGGTCGGTGGGGTCAGGTGCCATCCGGTCCCGTCGAGGACGGTGAGTCGACTGCGCCACCGTGGTCGGCCGGCCGGCGGATCGACCAGGAGCAGACGCCGGTCCCGGCCGGCCTCGTCCTCCGCCGCGGCCCGGGCCGCGGGGACGGACCAGGGGGCCCCGGCGAACACGACCAGCCAGTCCCGGATGTCGCCGTCGGGCAGCGGGCCGACGTCCCCCCGCAGTGCCTGCCGCAGGTCGGCGAACGTGAGCTGGACGGTGCGACCGCAGAGTCGCTTGAGCACGTGGTCGCCGATCACCACCAGCCGGAACAGGGCGAGCCGGTGCCGGGGCTGGGTCTCCCGTAGGTAACCCACCAGACCGCCGAGCAGGTGGCGATGGCGGATGGCGGGGCCCAACAGCCGGCACGACGCGCCGCGCACGTGGCTGACGGCGGCGTCGGGAATCATCCACACGTGGTGACCGGCCTCGTCGAGCCGGCGGGCGAGCATGGCGTCGTTCCAGTAGACGGGGAAGCGCTCGTCGAAGACGTCGTCCGGCTCCACGACCGCGCGGCGGAGCATCATGCAACTGCCGGAGGCGAGACGCCGGGGCCTGCTGAAGTCCTGCCCGCGCATCTGGAACGTGTGCAGCGCGTGCCGGAAGCCGGGCACCCGGCGCAGGACGGTGAACAGCGCCAGGGTGGCGGCGAAGCTGGGCAGCTGCACGTAGTGCTGCTGGAAGGTGCCGTCCGGGTTCAGGTACAACGGACTCACCCCGGCCGCGTCCGGATTGTCGCGCAGGAAGCCGATCATCCTGGCCAGCGTTCCGGGATGGAACCGGATGTCGCTGTTGAGCACCAGCAGCAGGTCGCCGCGGGAGCGGCGGTACGCCTGGTTCACCGCGCCGGCATAGCCCACGTTGCGCTCGTTGCGGATCAGGGTGACCCCGGGCCAGCCGGCGAGCAGTTCGTCCGAGCCGTCCCGCGAGCCGTTGTCGACGGCCACCACCTCGTAGTCGAGATCGGGGTCGACGGTGGCAGCCAGCGACTCCAGGCAGAGCCGGGTCTGTTCCCGGGTGTTCCAGCTGGTCAACAGGATCGACAGGACCGGGCGGTCGGCGTTGCCCGCGGGCCCGGCGGCGGCGCTCATCGCGACCTCGGCGCGTCGTCGCGGCGCGCGAAGATCCGCAGCAGGTCGCCGAGGTGTGGGTGGCGCATCCGGGGTGAGCCGCACGCCGCCCAGTCGGCGACGAGCAGGTCACGGGCCTGACGCAGCCTGGCGAGCGGCGGCCAGTAGAAGCGGGAGAAGACGGTGTCGTGGGCGACGACCTGGAACCCCGTGTCGAGGAGCATCCGGGTCAGGGTGTCCGGGGTGAAGTGCCACCGGTGGTAGCGCGGGGCCACGGCCGGCCAGTCGTGGCCGAGGCGGTCCGCCGCGGCCGAGGCGATGTTCGGCACCTCCAACGCCAGCCACCCACCCGGCGTCAACGTCTCCCACGCGGCCCGCAGGAACACCCGAGGATCATCCACATGCTCCAACACGTGGAACGCACACACCACGTCCGCCCGCAGCGACGACGCGACACGCTCGAAATACCCCTGCCGCACCGGCACACCCAACTCCCGCACCGCGAACTCCGCCGCGACCCGCGACACCTCCACCCCCGTCACGGTGAACCCGGCCCCCCGCGCCGCCTCCAGGAAGTAACCACCCGCGCAACCCGCCTCCACCAACACCGACGGACGCACCACCGACGACAACCACCGCAACCGCCGGCCCGCCTCGAACCGACGCTGCGCCGCGTCGGCGAAGTAGTCCTGGTACCCGTCGGTGAGGTAGTAGGCCTCGTCGTACAGCGCGTCGGGCGGGGTGGCGGGTCCGGCGGTCCAGACGAACCCGCAGTGGGCGCATCGGCGCAACACCCCGTCCAGGGCGGGTAGGTGGCCACCGGTCCCGCCGCAGAGCGCGCAGGTGACCAGTTCCTCGTTCGTCAGCTTCATCAGCCACTCCGTGGGTCGTGCGGTTTACGGGCGATCGCCCGCAGCAGGTCCCCGCGACGGGGATGGGTCAGGCGGGACGAGCGCAGGTCGATCCAGTCCCGGGGCAACAGTCGGTGCGCGTGGCGGAGGCGGTAGCCCGCCGGCATGTAGAACCGGAACACGGCCGTGTCCTGCTGGACGATCTGGAAGCCCGCGCCGGTCAGCAGTCGGGCGAGCGACTCCCGGGTGAAGTGCCAGGGGTGGTAGTCGGGTTGCAGTCCCGGCCAGTCGTGGCCGAGGCGGTCCGCCGCGGCCGAGGCGATGTTCGGCACCTCCAACGCCAGCCACCCACCCGGCGTCAACGTCTCCCACGCGGCCCGCAGGAACACCCGAGGATCATCCACATGCTCCAACACGTGGAACGCACACACCACGTCCGCCCGCAGCGACGACGCGACACGCTCGAAATACCCCTGCCGCACCGGCACACCCAACTCCCGCACCGCGAACTCCGCCGCGACCCGCGACACCTCCACCCCCGTCACGGTGAACCCGGCCCCCCGCGCCGCCTCCAGGAAGTAACCACCCGCGCAACCCGCCTCCACCAACACCGACGGACGCACCACCGACGACAACCACCGCAACCGCCGACCCGCCTCGAACCGGCGCGGCCCGGCGAGGAAGTAGTCGTCGTAGCCGCCACCGCAGAAGTAGTCCGCCTCGTAACGCGGCGGCGCGACGGCGGGGTCGGGCACGGTCCAGTTGAGGCCGCAGCCGACGCAGCGGCGCAGCAGTCCGCCGAGCTGGGACCGGTGCGGTGTGCCGGCGTCGCAGTTGAGGCACTGTCTCGGGGGCGCGGCGACGCTCATCGTCCCCTCCCCGCCAGCGGTCCGACGGCCGACCGGGCGGTCCCGGCCAGGGACCGCAGCCGGGAGCGGTCGTCCGCGCCGAGGTACCCGCAGAGCACGAGCAGCGTGCCGGCGAGGACGAGGGTCAGTCCTCCCCGGGTGGTCACGGCGAGGGCCGCGCCCAGCCGTCCCTGGCCGTCGGGCAGCAGGGCGGTCAGGGCGTGCGTCGCGAGTCCCGCGACGGCCGCCGCCACGAGTGGCGGCCAGAGCACCGCCACCATCGGCCGGACCGGCCGGACGGTGGCCCGGTGGAAGTGCGCCAGGAAGTACACGCTGGCCACCACGACCCCGAGGGCGGTGGACAGGGGCACGCCGAGGGGACCGACCACCATCAGCAGCGGCACCGTCAGCGCCAGGTTGATCGCGACCGACAGCAGCACGTAGCGCGTCTCCAGCCCCGGACGCCCCTGCACGCGGGCGACGACGGTCGCGGCGCCGGCGATCAGGTTGAGCGCGTACGCCGGGGCCAGGATGGCGATGGTCGCGCCCGCCCAGGGCACCTGGTGGCCCAGCCAGAGGCGCACCAGCGGGTCGGCGCTGACGACGAGGGCCGCCGCCGCCGGCGCGAGGAAGAGCGCCAACTGGCGCAGCGCCGACAGGTAGAAGCCGTCCAGCCATTCCCGGCCCTCGACGGCCGTTCTGCGGACCGCCGCGGGGAAGAGCACGATCAGCGCGAATCCCGGCGGCAGCCGGAGCAGGTTGAGCAGTCGGACACCGAAGTCGACCGCGCCGGCGGTGGCCGGGCCGAAGAAGCCGCCGAGGACCAGCCGGTCGAGTTCGACGTTCACCGTCCCGGCCCCGTTGGACACCTGGACCCGCAGCCCGTACCCGCTGATCCGCCGCAGGTCCAGGCTGGTCAGACGCCCCCAGCGGGGCGCCAGGTGCCGGTGCTGACGCTCGGCGGTGACGGCGAGCAGGCCGGTACGGATCATCGCGGTGCTGGCGGCGCAGGCGGCCAGGGCCACCAGCCCGCCGCCGAGGCGGAGGGCCACGACCGCGAGCACCGCACCGAGCACCGCCGTGGCGCCGGTGACCGCCGCGAGGACGGTGTACCGCTGCATTCCCTCCAGTACCGCCCGCCAGGGCAGCTCGACGCCGCCGGCCGCGGTCCCGAGCACCAGCCACAGCGTGGCGTGCCAGGCCTCACGGGTGAGCTCACCCAGGCGTAGCAGTTGGCTGATCCACGGCCAACCGGCCGCCAGGACACCGAGCAGGAGCAGCCCCAGCAGGAGCCCCCAGGCGAGACCGAGCCCCAGCAGCCGCCGGACCGTGACGGGGTCGGACCCGCCACCCTCCGCCGCCACCTCGCGGACGAGGGCGGAACCGAGGCCGAGATCGAGCACGGCAGCCATCGCGAGGAGGCCGGACAGCAGCACCCAGACGCCGAACGCCTGCGCGCCGAGGTGTTCGTAGACGACAGGTAGTGAGAGCAGGCCGGCCAGCGCCGTGGCGGACCGGGCACCCAGCAGACTCAGGGTGTCGCGGGTCGGCCGTCCGTCGACCACCTCAGCCGGTTCAGCCACGCGGGAACCCCCGGAGCAGCTCCAGCACCGTCAACGCCAGCAGCGTCAGGTCCACCCGCAGCGATCTGCAGTTCAGATAGAGCAGGTCGCACCGGAGCTTGTCCTCGACCGTCGCCGCGTAGCCGCCGGTGAGTTGGGCGATGCCGGTCAGACCGGGACGGATCAGGTGACGCATGTCGTAGTGGGGCATGCGGCTGAACTCCGCGATGAACTCCGGCCGCTCCGGGCGGGGGCCGACCAGGCTCATGTCGCCGCGGAGCACGTTCCACAGTTGCGGAAGCTCATCGAGACGGGACCTGCGTAGCAGACCACCGATGCGGGTGATGCGCTCGTCGTCGGGTCGGGCGAGCACCGGCCCGGTGTCCCGTTCCGCACCGAACCGCATCGTGCGGAACTTGACGACGTGGAACACCCGGCCGGCCGCGCCGATCCGCCGCTGGCGGTAGAACGGTGCTCCGGTGCACGACAGGACCAGGGTTATCGCGAGGATCAGGGGCAGCACCAGGACGGAACCGGCGGCGACGAGCAGGAGGTCGAAGCAGCGCTTGAGCCCTTCCCCGGTGGCGTGTTGCGGGCCTGACCGGAGCCGGATCCAGGGCAGCCCGCCGAACCGGCGAAGGCGCGGCGGGTGCAGCAGCCCGTAGACCGGGCGCGCGAGCACCAGGATCTCCACGCCCAGTTGCCGGCACACGGCCACGGTGCGCGTGTCGATGCTCTCCAGTGAGTGTTTCAGCAGCAGCACCCGCGGCCGCAGCCGGTCGAGTGCCACCGTGACGGCATCGGGGTGGGCCGGCGCGGAGACCCGGAGCACGACGTCGAACTCGTCGTCGAGCCGGTCGGTGGGCGTCGGGTTCTCCGCTCCCTCCACCACCATGACGCGGATCCGGCGGGGTCCCTGCAGGCCGGGCCGGGCGGCACGGTGCCGGCCACTGCCGCGCAGTGAAGCAGCTTCGTGTCGGCGTGCCGGCCCTGGGGCCGCGCAAGCCGGCCCGTGTTGCGCCGGGACGACCACCGCTGGCGGTTCCACGAACATGCACCTCCCCTGCACCCTGCTGAAACCTGGGCGACCCGAACTTCCCAAAGAGCACTATGAAGCATGAAAACGGACAGAGAGCGCATAGTGGCTAAAACAAACCTTTCTCGGGTGGGCAACCAAGCCCGATTCAGGCTTCTACATGCCAGAATGTCCTTAATTGATCGGTGGTTTGCGCCGCGTCGTGCACCGGCTGCCGCCACCGCAGACCACACCGTCGCGAGGAGTCCACGATGGAAGTGCCGCCGCTGATGCCCAAGCAGCCCCGACCGGGCAGCTCGGTGCCGGGCCGAGTGCTGGTGACCGGCGGAGCCGGCTTCATCGGCAGCAGCGTCGTCGCCCGCCTGATGCTGATGGGCAGCCACGTCCGGGTGCTCGACGACTTCTCCACCGGAAGCCTCGAAAACCTCACCGATGCCGCCTACGGCGGGCTCTCCCAGTCGGACATCATCGAGCACGACATCCGCACCGCCGAGGCGGTGGACGTGATTCACGACTGGGAACCCGAGGTCGTGGTGCACCTCGCGGCCCAGAGCAGCCTGCCCGCCGCGCTGGAGACGCCCCTCTTCGACGCCGACGTGAACATCTTCGGCACGATCAACGTGCTCGACGCGTGCGCCCGGGCCGGGGTGCGGCTGTTCGTCTACGCCGCGAGCAGCGCCGTCTACGGCACCGTGGCGCCGCACGCACTACCTGTCCGGGAGGACCATCCCCTGGCCGCGACCAGCCCGTACGGCATCAGCAAGGCCGTGGGAATCTGTTACCTCGACTGGTACCGGCGCCAGTACGGCCTCTCCTCCACGGTGCTGACCCTCGGCAACGTCTACGGCCCCGTCCGCGCCGACGGCACACCCGGCGTGGTGGCCCGGATGACCGAGGCACTGCTAACCGGCCACTCGCCGACGATCCACGGCGACGGGGAACAGACCCGCGACTTCGTCTACATCAGCGACGTCGTGGACGCCGTGGCGCGCGCCTGCCACCATCCCGGCATGGGTCTGGTCAACATCGCTACCGGCCGGCAGACCAGTGTGAACGACCTGTTCGAGACGATCCGCGCGACGGTCGATGTGGACATGGATCCCGAGTACGCGCCGCACCCCGGCAAGGGCGAGGTCCGCCGGATGGCGCTGGACAGCACCAAGGCGCTGAATCGGCTGGGCTGGCGCCCGACGATCGGTCTCACCGAGGGCATCCAGCTCACCGTACGTGAGGCTCGGCGACGCCGGACCGGCACACAGCGGACCTACCGGCCGCTCGATCCCGAGCCGGTCGGCACGGGCAGCTGAGCGCTCGTCGTCCGGCCCACGACGCTCGATGACGGCGCGGATGCCGCACCGTCGTCGGGCAACCACACCGTGACCGAGGCGCCGGGCAGCTCGGGGCGAGCATCGGACAACAGCACCCTCGATCGGGATCACCGAACTTTTCGGAAGACACGCACGGATCCGACCATCGAAAATGTTTCCCTCTCTACCATTTTCACATGCGGGGTGTACTACTGGCAGGCGGGAATGGCTCACGTCTACGGCCATTGACCCGAGCGCTCTCCAAGCAACTCATGCCGGTCTTCGACAAGCCGATGATCTACTATCCGCTCACCACGCTCATCATGGCGGGGATTCACGAAGTACTGATCATCACCACGCCTGAAAACGAAATACAGTTCCGTCGGCTGCTCGGCGACGGCGGCCAGTGGGGCATTCGGTTGCGGTACGCGACGCAACCGCGCCCCGGCGGCATCGCGCAGGCACTGCTGATCGCCGAGGACTTCCTCGCCGGCGAGCCCGTCGCCCTGGCGCTCGGCGACAACATCCTGCACGGGCCCGGGCTCGGCCGGCAACTGCGGGCGCACAGCGCCGTACGCGGCGCGCACGTGTTCGCATATCCGGTCGCCGATCCCACCGCCTACGGGGTCATCACTCTGGGCGACGACGGCCGGGCGCTCTCGATAGAGGAGAAGCCGCTCCGGCCACGATCCCGGTATGCCGTACCAGGGCTCTACTTCTACGACTCCTCCGCGGTAAAAATAGCTCGCGACCTGCGTCCGAGCGCTCGCGGTGAATTGGAGATAACGGCGGTCAACCAGGAGTACCTGAAGCGGGGGGAATTACACGTCTCGGCGCTCGGGCGCGGAACGGCGTGGCTCGACACCGGCACCTTCGCGGACCTGGTCCAGGCGTCGGAATACGTACGGGTCATCGAGGACCGCCAAGGTCAAAAAATCGGCTGCGTCGAGGAGGCCGCCTGGCGCGCCGGCCTCATCGACGACGAGCAGTTGCGCGCCCTGGCGGAACCACTGCTGGCGAGCGGATACGGCGACTACCTGGTCCGCCTGCTTCCCGGGGTCAGGCCCGTGCCCTCGTCCGGCATCGGCAGTGGGGAGACACGATGAAAATCCGCCCACTCTCCATCGAGGGCGCGTGGGAGATCACCCCGCAGCAGCACCACGACGCACGAGGCAGCTTCCTGGAGTGGATCCGGCTGGACCATCTGCAGACCGCCACCGGTCGGCCGGTGCGCTTCGGGCAGGGCAACCTGAGCACCTCGACCAGGGGCGTGCTCCGCGGCGTGCACTTCGCCGACGTGCCCCCCGGGCAGGCGAAGTACGTCTGTTGCGTCCGCGGACGCGTCTGGGACGTCGTCGTCGACCTCCGGGTCGGGTCGCCCACCTTCGGGCAGTGCGAGGGGATCGTCCTCGACGACGTCGACCGGCGGGCCGTCTATCTGGCGGAGGGGCTCGGGCACGGCTTCTGCGCCCTGTCCGACGAAGCCACGGTGATGTACCTGACCTCGACCACCTACCGGCCCGAGCGGGAACACGCCGTGCACGCTCTCGATCCCCGCCTTGCCATACCGTGGCCGGTGGCCGCACCACTGTTGTCGGCGCGGGACCAGGCGGCCCCCAGCTTTGACGAGCTGCTCACGCGCGGCGAACTGCCGCCTTACACCACCCGCCACCACTTCGGCGACCAGACGGCGGGCGATCAGCCCGCCGGGTAACCGGATCCGGCGTCGCGCCACGACGACAGCGAGCCACCCCTCCCACATTCGCCATCACGCCCCGAAAGTCCGTTTTTAACCGGTATGTTCCGTTTCGTTGCCGACGGGTGAGTTCCTACCGGAGGAGTGAGACGGATGTACGGGGTTCCGACCAAGGGGCCGTCGATAGGCGGCGGCCTCGCCGCGACCGGCGCCGCGGTGCAGTCATGGCTGCTCGTGGGGATCGGCCTGGTGGTGCTCGGCGCGTCGCTGTGGTTGGCCACCTTCATCGGCCGGACCCGATGAGCCGCCCCACCCTGCTGAGCTGGGTCCAGGCCGCCCTGGGCGCGCTCTGCGGCGTCGCCCTGGGCGCGCTCCTGTTGCGCCGTTGGCACGACGTGGCGGTCGCCGAGGCGTGGTTGAACGCGCGGTTGGTGTCGGCGACAGGGCTCGCCGACACCAACTCGGTCGGCGCGGCGGTGGTCTTCCGTCTCGACGAACGCTGGGTCGGATTCCTGGTGTCCACCGGCTGTTCCGTGGCCATGTTGCTGATCCCGCCGTTCGTCCTGGCCGCCCTGCTGGTCGGCTTCCGACGGGTGACCTTCCCCAGAGCGGTGACCGCCGTCGCGCTGGCGGTCGCCCTGCTGGTGACCATCAACCAGCTCCGCTTCGCCAGCGTCGTGCTGGCGATGCGGACATGGGGTTTCGAGGTGGGTTACCAGCGCAGCCACGTCCTGATCGGCTCCGCCATCAGCACTCTGGGACTCATCGCCGTCGCCATCCTCTTCCTCATGCTGGTGGGACGCAGGACCGTACGACGGAGGCCACGCGATGCCCGTTGAGATTCCCTCCCTGGCGGTGCTGAACACCGTGGCGTTCCTGCTCTGCGTCTCCTTCTGCGCCTACGTGCTGAGCATCCTGGTGCTGCATCTGCGTGACCGCCGGTCCCCCGGCGGGGACTACACGCGATTCGACTGGCACATCGTCGTGCCCTGCCGAAACGAGGCGGCCGTCATCGCCGGCACCCTGCACCGGCTCCTGCACGACATGCCGGAGGCGACCGTGTGGTGTGTGGACGACGCGTCCGACGACGGCACCGGCGCCATCCTCCACGCATTCGCCAGCGATCCCCGGGTGCGCATCGTCACTCGCCGGCTTCCCGAGGCGGTCCAGGGCAAGGGCGCGGCGCTGAACGCCGCCTGGCGGGCCATCAGGGCGTACCTGCCGGCGAACATCGACCTCGAGCGGACCATCGTCGGTGTCCTCGACGCGGACAGCTACCTGGACCCGCGGTGCCGGTCCGCCCTCGCCGGCCCCCGGTACTTCGGCTCACCGTCGGTCGCGGCCGTCCAGGTCGAGGTCCGAATGATCCAGTGTGCGCGGCACACGCCCGGCCTCAGCCGGCGGGAACGGCTACTCGTCCGGCTCCAGGACATGGAGTTCCGGGCCCCGATCGCGGCGATGCAGTCGCTGCGCCGCCAGACCCGCAGCGTCGCCATGGGCGGTAACGGCCAGTTCACCCGGCTGTCGCTGCTCGACCAGCTCGCCACCGAGCACGGCACCCCGTGGCACGGCGCGCTGCTGGAGGACTTCGAACTCGGACTGCACATCCTGCTCAACGGTGCGGGCACCGAATACTGCGGCGAGACGTGGGTGGCCCAGGAGGCGCTCACGGAAGTCAGGCCGCTGATCCGGCAGCGGGCCCGGTGGGCACAGGGCTCGATGCAGTGCGGCCGCTACCTGACTCCCGTGCTGAACTCCCGACGGGTCGGCAACGCCGCCACGCTGGAGATCGCGCACTTTCTCGCCGCCCCCTGGTGCCAGCTCGTCGGCACTCCGGTCTACCTCGGGTGCCTTGCGGTGCTCGGCTGGTACATCGACCACACGGCCGGCGGGATCGGCGCCTGGTGGTCCTCCGGTGGCTGGGGTCTCCCGCCGCTGGTCGCCATCTTCGGCATCGGCCCGTTCGCGGTCTGGGGGCTGGTCTACCGCAGCCGCTGCGAACCCCACCTGTCCCTACCCGCCGCGCTGGGGCTCGGCATCGGCCACTGGCTCTACAGCTATGTGCAGTCCGTCGCCGTCTGGGTCGCCCTCGGCCGGATGCTCGGCTCGCGGTCGGAGTGGCAGAAGACCGCCCGCGTCAACGCTCCCGTCCCCCCGGTGGGCTCCGCCGTCCGGGCCACCGGCACGCCCCGCCCCGGCCCGGAGCCCGGAAGGCGCACCACCGCCTCCGCGATCCGCGCGAGCATTCCCGTCCCACAGCCCATCACCCAGACCATCCCCACAGACCGCCCCCCAGTCAGCATCGTCGACAGGAAGAGAGCTCTCACATGCGCAAGCTAGGACCGGGCATCGCCCGGACGGCCGCCGTACTGGCCGGAGGACTGGCAATGGTCGTGGTGGCCGCGTCACCAGCCATGGCCGACACCTCCCAATCGACGGCCTCGGCCCTCCAGATCAATCTGGTGGGCGGTGGCCTGGCGAGTTCCGGCTCGGCAAGCGCCACCAACGACGGAACGACGGAGTCCATCTCCGGCAACACGAATCCGCCGCTGAGCGTGCTGGGCGGCCAGACCGTCATCACCGCGGGCGTTCTGGGCCAGGCCGTCCGGGCGTTCAACGACGGCACCTCCGCCGCCTGTGCCGGCGTGCTCGGCAGCGCGGGCGCGATCACGATCGGTGCCGGGGGCGTGTGCACCGCGACCCAGGGTTCCGAGGTCTCCCTCAACCTGGGCACGAACGGACTGGCCACGATAAGCCTGGTCGCCGACGCGGTGTACGCGTCCTGCACCGCGACGAGCAGCCCGTCGGCCACGGGCTCGGCCAGCCTGGTCAACGCCCGCATCGTGTCGACCCTGCTGGGGGTGTCGACGACCCTGCTCTCGCTGCCGGCGAATCCCGCCCCCAACACCGGTCTGAGCGTTGCGGGTCTGCTGAACCTGACCCTCAACGGCCAGTCCAGCCCCACCGCGGGGCAACTCAATGTCACCGCCCTCAGCCTGTCGGCGCTCGGCGGCACTCTGGCCGAGGTCACGATCGGGTCCGCCACCTGCGGTCCCAACGCCGTCGCCCCGCCCATTCCGGTGATCCCGCTCGCCGGGGCGCCGATCGCGCTCGGCCTCAGCGCGCTGGCCGCCAGCACCGGTGGCGTCCTGCTGCACCGCCGCCGCCGGGCCAGGAACAGGAGCTGACCGATGGGTCGTGGTGGAGCGGGCATTCCCGAGATCATGATGTTGGCGGGCACTCGGCCCGAGGGTGTCAAGATCGCACCACTGGTCCGCCTGCTCCACCACGACCCGCGTGTCACCACGTCGGTGGTCGACACCGGTCAGCAACCCGGCCGGGTGGACGAGGCGTTGGCTCCCTTCGGTCTGCGCGCCGACGTCACCCTCACGCTGGACCGCCGGTCAGGCCTGCTCGCCGAGCTGGCCGCCGGCCTGACCGGCGGCATCGAGCAGGTACTCACCCGGCACCGACCGGACGCGGTGGTGGTGCACGGTGACACCACCACCGCGCTCATCGGCGCCCTGGTCGCCTTCTGGAACGGCATCCCCGTGGTCCACCTCGAGGCGGGCCTACGGAGCCACGACCTCCGGCAGCCCTTTCCCGAGGAGGCGAACCGGTCGCTCGTGGCCCGGTGCGCCGCCCTGCACCTGGCCCCGACGCCGACCGCACGGAACAATCTGCTCAGCGAGGGCATACCCGCCGAGCAGGTGGTCGTGACCGGCAACACCGTGGTGGACGCGCTCCACATCCTGCTGCGGGAGGGGCTGGCCCGCACCCCGGCCTGGGTCGATCCACGCCGACGGCTGCTCGTGGCCACCGTGCACCGCCGGGAGAACTGGGGTGCGGGCATGGCGGACGTGCTTCGTGCCCTGGCCCGGATCGCCGGCGAACGGGACGACCTCGATCTGGCCCTCGTCACCCATCCGAACCCCCGGCTGGCCGACCAGGTGCGCGCCGCGCTCGGTCACGTGCCCAACGCGCGCCTCGTCCCGCCACTGCCCTACCCGGAGATGATCGGCCTGCTGCGCGCGTCCTGCCTGGTCGTCACCGATTCCGGCGGCCTCCAGGAGGAGGCGGCCAGCCTAGGCGTACCGGTCGTCGTGACCCGAGGCACCACGGAGCGGCCCGAGATCGTGCGACATCGGGCAGGCGAACTGGTCGGCACCGATCCCGGCCGGATCATGGAGGCGGTCGGCCGCCGTCTGGCGGAGCCGGCAGGATCCCCCGGTCAGTCGCCGTTCGGCGACGGCCGGGCCGGCCAGCGCTGCGTACGAGCCATCACGACCCTGTTGGGCCTCCCCCACGTCCTCACCCCGCGCGTACATCCGGCGGCATCGGTCCAGCCGCCGCCGGTGCCCGTGGTGGCCGCCTCGCCGCCGCTGTCGACACCGGCGTCCTGACGAACCAGCGAGTACGACCACCCGACCGACAAGGAGCCACCCGTGCCCGCCTCACGGTTCCCGCGTCACCCCCTGCCCCGTCTGGCAGATCGCTACTCGGCCCGGCACAACGCGTTCGGGCTGATCCGCGTCGCGCTGGCGCTCGGCGTGATCGTCGCCCACGCCTGGCCGTTGGGCTTCGGCCGCCCCGCCCCGGGGCACGCCCTCTCGTCCGGGCAGAGCGACCTCGGCGCCCTCGCGCTCTACGGCTTCTTCCTCATCTCCGGGTTCCTCATCACCGACAGCGCGCTCCGATCATCACTGCGGCAGTTCGCGTGGGCGCGCCTGCTGCGTGTCTTTCCCGGCCTGTGGGTGTGCCTACTGGTCACCGCATTCGTCCTCGCCCCGTTCGTCGCGCTCGTCGAGCGCGGCACACTCGACGGTTTCTGGGCCCACCCGGCCGGGCCGCTCGACTACGTCACGACGAACTGGTTCGCCTCGATGGAGCAGTTCACGATCTCCGGGCTGCTCGCCGACACGCCCTTCGGCCGACTCGGCGGC
Organism: Micromonospora sp. NPDC047074; assembly: GCF_040643815.1. NCBI lineage: Bacteria > Bacillati > Actinomycetota > Actinomycetes > Micromonosporales > Micromonosporaceae > Micromonospora > Micromonospora sp. NPDC047074. The sequence goes on along the minus strand of NZ_JBEYVB010000052.1, from coordinate 16,604 downwards.
GGGCCCAGCGCGTTCGACGGCTCACTCTGGACCCTCCGCTACGACCTCGCGTTCTACGGTGTCGTGGGTGTTCTGATCGCCACGACGGTGCTCCACCGGGCGCCTCGGGCGGTGCTCGTGCTCACCGGCATCTGCTACCTGCTGATCCTGCGCGACCTCGTCACCGCACCCGACTGGACGAGCCGGCCACCGGCGCGGGGCGCCATCGGGCCGTTCCCGCTGGTCGGGTCGTTCGCCGCGGACTGGACGCTCTACCTCGGTTTTCTCTTCCTGCTGGGGGCGGTGGCGCGGCTCTACTCCCACCGGGTCCCGCTGGACGGTCGGCTGGCCGTGGCGGCCGCGCTGGCGGCGGCCGGTTCCCTGCGGTGGGGCGGCTTCATCGCGATCGGCCTGCCCGCGTTCGCCTACCTGCTGCTCTACCTCGCGGTCGCGGCCCCTCAACGGCTCGCCCGTCTCGCCCGCCGTCACGACTACACGTACGGCCTGTACATCTACGCCTTCCCGGTGCAGCAGATCGTCGCGCTCCTGGGCGGCGCGCGCTACGGCACCGTCGCCTACATCCTGCTCAGCGTGCTCGGAACGCTCCTGTTCGCCGTGCCGTCGTGGCACCTCGTGGAGAAACAGGCCATGCGGTGGAAGGCCGGCCGCTCCGCCGGCGGGCGGCACCAGCGCCGCCATGTCGACCGCCCGCAGGACGACCGGATCAGGGCTCACCACCAGCCGTCCACCGTGCCCCGTTGACCGTTGCCGGGCCCGGACGGCCGGGATTCGGCTCCGGCGCGACCGGGTAATGGCCGTCCTGGCGACGCGAGGAGGTCGGCAGGTGACCAGGTCCGGACGGACGGGAAGACGGCGGGCGGTCGCCTGCGCACTCGTACTGACCCTGGCGGTCGCTGGCTGTGGCCGCGACGGCGTGCTCTCCCGCGGCCCGGCGGCGGACGGCGCCGACCGGCTGACGGCGCACACCGCCACCGCCGACCGGGGCGACCTCCGGGCGGCCACCTTCGTGCTGCCCGACGGCGCGGACACCGTCCGGCTGCGGTCGGCCGACCTCGGTGACGCGCTGTACCGGGTGACCACGCCGACGGGAGCGCGGGTCCGGCCCGCCGTCACCATGGGCGACGGCTCCGTGCGGGCGGGGCTGGCGGCCACCGCCGGCGCCGGTCCCGCGCTCGTGGAGGTCGCCCTGCACGAAGCGGTGCGCTGGCGCATCCAGTTGAGCGGTGGGGCCCGCGAGAAGCTCCTCGACCTGCGCGGCGGCCGGCTGGACGAGGTCGAGTTCAGCGCGGGCACCGACCGGGCGGAGATCACCCTGCCACCGGCCGCCGGCACCGTACGGGTGTCGATGAGCGGGGGCGCCAGCCGCTTCCTGGTGCACCTCGCCGGTGACGCGCCGGTGCGGGTGCGGGCCAACAGCGGAGCCGGCACCGTGACCGTGGACGGCGTCACCCGCACCGGCGTGGCCGGCGGCACCACCGTCACACCGGCCGGCTGGGCGGGAGCCGAGGACCGGTACGACATCGACGCCGTCGCCGGCGTCTCGGAGCTGGTCGTCGACCGGGCGTGACCCGGCACTGTCCGCTGCCGGTGGCCGCGCGCCCTCCGTCCCGAGCCGCCCGCCGCCGGGTCGTCGAACCGTCACCGGGAGGCGGTGGCCGACTCCTCGCCCGCGCGGCTCTTCGGGGCCACGGGACCGGGCCTGCTCCAGGAACGCCACAGGCGGCTGTACCCGCCCCCGGCCGCCAGCAGTTGGTCGTGCGTACCCTGCTCGACGACGCGCCCGTGCTCCAGCACGACGATCCGGTCCGCGGTCGCCGCCTGGCTGAGGCGGTGGGCGACGATCAGCGTGGTGCGGCCCTCGGTGGCCGCCACGGCGGCGCGGTCGAGGTCGCGCGCGCCCGCGCTGCCGGCCTCCGCGGTGGCCTCGTCGAGGATCGCGACGGCGGGGTCGGCGAGGACGAGCCGCGCCAGGGCGAGCTGCTGGGCCTGGGCGGCGGTGAGCTGCCGCCCGCCCTCCCCCACGCTCGTGTCGAGGCCGTCGGGCAGGGCACGGAGCCAGTCGGTGACGCCGACGAGGTCGAGAGCGGCGGTCAGCTCGGCGTCGGTGGCGGCCGGAGCGGCGAGGCGCAGGTCGTCGCCGAGCGTCCCGGCGAAGACGTGCACCTCCTGGCTGACCAGGGCGATCTCGCGGCGGACCCGGTGCTCCCCCAACTGTGCCAGCGGCACGCCGCGCAGGCGCACCGCGCCGTCGGCGGGCGCGATGGTTCCGGCGGCGATGCCGGCGAGCGTGCTCTTGCCCGCTCCGCTGGCTCCGACGAGAGCGACGCGTTCCCCGGGTGCGACATGGAGGGTGACGTCCTCCAGCACGACCGGTCCGTCGTCGTAGCGGTGCCGGGCGACGACCACCTCCAGCCCCGCCGGCTCAGGCTCGCCCGGCGCCGCCGTTCCGGGCCGTCCCTGCCGGGCGGGCCCGGAGCCGTCGGGAGACGCGGAGTCGGGCAGCGAGGTCACGCCGACGAGCCGGGCGAGGCTCGCCCCGGCCCGCATGATGGGGTCGGACTGGAACAGCAGCAGGCCGATCGGGTTGAAGAGGCGGTGGAAGTAGAGCGCGGCGGTGGTGGCCGCGCCGACGGTGACCAGGCCGTCGCGCACCAGCAGGAAGCCGGCGAGCAGCACGGCCGCGAGCCCCACGAACTCCGACCGGTTCACCCGCAACCCGAATCGCGTGTGCAGATTGAAGATCTCCAACGACAGGTCGCGGGCCAGGGCGGAACGGTCGGCGATCTGGGCGACGTGGGCGTCCTCCAGCCGGTACGCGCGTACGGTCGCCGCACCGCGAAGTGCGCCGGCCATCGCCTGTGCCCGCTCGCCGGTCGCCACCCGCTGGCGCGCGTAGTACGGCACCGACCGCCTCAGATACCAGCGCAGCGCCAACGCGTAGGCCGGGGCCGCGGCCAACCCGGCGAGGCCGAGCCGCCAGTCGAGGGCGAAGAGCCCCACCGCCGTCAACACGATGGACAGCAGCGCGCCGAGGAAGGCGGGACCGCTGGTGGTGATCACATTCGTCACCACGGCCACGTCGTCGCCGGCCCGGGCCACCAGGTCCCCGGTCCCGGCCCGCTCCAGCGTGGCCGACGGTAGGTGCAGGGCACGGTCGAGGACCCGTTCCCGCAGCCGCGCCAGCACGGTCTCGCCGAGGCGCGCGGAGACCGTGGCACCGACCGCGGTGAGGAGTCCGGCGAGCACGGCGGCGCCCGCGATCACCCCCGCCCACGCCACGATCCGGGACGTGCCGGACCCGGCGATGACGTCGTCGACGAGGCGGCCGAGGACCCATGGGGCGACGAGCCCGGTCCCGGCGGCGGCGACCAGCAACGTGCCGGCACCGGCGCTGAGCCCGGGCAGTCGGGCGAACTCGGCGCGGAGCGCGGCCCAGGTCTGCCGGGCCGTGGCCGTCGGCAGCAGCTGCCGGGGTCGCACGCCTGCTGTGGTCGGCCCGTCGGTCACCGCAGGACCTCCTCCCGGTAGCGGGCGTCGCTGGCGAGCAACTGCTCGTGGGTGCCCTCCGCGATGACCCGCCCGCGGTCGATCACGGCCACCCGGTGCGTGATCCGCAGCAGGGTCGGGCTGTTGGTGATCAGCACCGTGCCACGGGCCGCCGCCGCACGGGCCGCGGCCAGCCCGTCGGCGAGGTGCACCTCGGTCACCGTGTCGACCGCGGTGGTGGGGTTGTGCAGCACCAGCACCGGCGGATCGGCGACGAGTGCCCTGGCCAGCCCGATGCGCTGTCGCTGCCCGCCGGACAGGTTCGCCCCCCGCTCGGTGAGCAGGCGGTCGATACCGTGCGGGTGCGCGGCGAGCACGTCCTCGGCCGCCGCGGCACGCACCGCGGCGCGCAGGACCGCCTCGTCGACGCCGGCACCGGCGGCGAGGTTGGCGCGCAGCGTCCCTTCGAACAGGGCCACGTCGTGCTGTTCGACCAGGAGGGTGCGCCGTACGGCGTCGATGTCCCACTCCTCGGCGGGCACGCCGTCGATGCGCAGCGTGCCCCGGTAGTCCTCCCTGGGCACCCGGCCGGCCAGCAGCGCGACCAGCGCCTCGGCGTCGCCCGGATCGTAGGCGAGCACGCCCAGCACCTCACCGGCGCCGACCCGCAGGCACACCCCGTCGAGTCCGGCGTACCCGACCGCGTCGAGGGTGAGCCGCGACGGGTCCGGGGCGGGCGCCCCGGCGTCACCCGGCCGGACGAGCGGCGCGGCACCGAGCACCCGGGCGACCCGCGCCGCGGAGGCGCGGGCGATGGCGAACAGCTGTACGGAGTAGCCGAGCGTCTGCACGGGTTCGGCGATGAACTGGGCCAGCCCGACGACGGCGACGAGCTCGCCGATGGTGAGCCGGCCCTCCAGCGCGAGCCAGCCGGCGACACCGGCGACCACCGCGAGGAAGAGGCCGTTCACGGTGGTGGTGAGCCCGAGGTGCAGGCCCTTGGTGGTGGCGGCGCGCAGGGTGACGTCGAGGGCGTGGCGGCTGGCGACCGCGTACCGGCGTGCGGCGTGGTCCTGCGCGCCGATGCCGCGCAACACCCGCAGGCCGGACACGAGGTCCACGGCGAGCGCGGTAGTGCCGGCGAGGGCTTCCTGCTGGGACGCGCTGCGCCGGGTGAGCAGCGGCGCCATCCGGTGCAGGGCGACGACCACCAAGGGCACGCCGAGGAGCACCCCGAGCCCGAGCGGAACGTCGACGACGAGCAACGCCACGGCCGAGACGACGATGGCGGTGAGCGCGGCGGCGCTGAGCCCGGCGACCCGCACGACGACCGCGGACAACTCGGCGTCGGAGGCGGTGACCGCCAGCAGCTCCCCGTCGCGCATGCCCGACCGCTGCCCGCGCGGGTCGAGCGCCCTGCCGGCGATCTCCACCCGTACGAGGTGTGCCTCCTGTTCCACGGCGGCGAACGCCAGCCGGGCGCCGGTCCGGTAGGCGAAGGCGAGGACGGTGAACAGCGCGGCGAGACCGGCGAGCGAGAGCAGCAACGCGCGCGTGTCCCCGGTGGCCACCGCGCGGTCGATGGTCACGCCGATCACCACCGGGACGAGGGCTTCGGTGGCCTGGTGCGTGCAGAGCAGCGCGACGCCGGCCACCACGCGACCGCGCTGGCGGCGCAGGGCGCGACGGAGCACCGTCGTACCGCTGATCTCGTCGCCTGCCACGAGCATCAGAGACCAGCGGAAACGAAGGAGAATGTGTACACGAGCCGCGACCTCCCAGCGATCACGGGCCAGGTTAGCCTGGCCTAATTCTTAACGGCGACAGGGCCGGCGGTTCCGCGCCCGGCTAGCGGACGGTCGACCACCCGAGACGGCCGATACCCGACGAGGCGTCAGGTGCCGAGCCCGGGGTCCGGGCGCGTCGTGTAGTGGCGGCCGATCGGCAGCATCAGCGGCTTCTCCGACGTCGGATCGACGATGATCTGGCTTTCCAGGCCGAACACGGCACGGACGCACTCCCGCGTCAGGACCTGTGCCGGTTCGCCCGCGGCGTGCAGCCTGCCGGCGGCCAGCGCGATGAGGTGGTCCGCGTACCGGGCGGCGAGGTTGAGGTCGTGCAGCACCATGACGATCGTCGTCCCGCGCCTCAGGTTGAGGTCGGTGAGCAGGTCGAGGACCTCGATCTGGTGGCTGACGTCGAGGAACGTCGTCGGTTCGTCGAGCAGCAGCAGGTCCGTCTGCTGGGCCAGGGCCATCGCGATCCAGACCCGTTGCCGCTGGCCGCCGGAGAGTTCGTCGACCGGACGGTCGGCCAGGTCCGCCGTCTGCGTCGCGTCCAGCGCCGCCGCCACGGCGACGTCGTCCTCCCTGCTCCACCGGGAGAACACGCGCTGGTGCGGGTTGCGGCCACGACCGACCAGGTCGGCCACGGTGATCCCCTCGGGCGCCGTCGGCGACTGGGGAAGCAGGCCGAGGGTACGGGCCAGTTGCCTGGCCGGCATCCGGTGCACCTGCTTGCCGTCGAGCAGGACGTGGCCCGCGCGGGGTGCCAGCAGGCGCGACATCGACCGCAGCAGGGTCGATTTGCCGCACGCGTTCGCGCCGACGATCGCCGTGATCTTCCCGGGGGGCACGACGAGGTCGAGCGACTCTATGACGACACGGTCGGAGTAGCCGACCGTCAGAGCCTCGACCGCGAGCGAATGGGTGGTGGTCACAGCGAGCCTCCCGCGCGGTTCGTCCGGATGAGCAGGTAGATGAGGTAGGGGGCACCGAGCACGCCGGTGACCACGCCCACGGGGTAGCGCGTGTCGAAGGCGAACTGGCCGGCGAAGTCGGCGACGAGCACCAGGAGGGCGCCCACCAGCGCGGAGGGCAGCAGCAGCGAGCCGGCCGGCCCGACGATCCGGGCGGCGATCGGCCCGGAGAGGAACGCGACGAAGGCGATCGGCCCGGTCGCCGCGGTGGCGAAGGCGATGAGACCGACCGCCGCCACGATGACCAGGAGCCGGGTGCGTTCGAGGCGGACCCCGAGCGCCGCCGCGGTGTCGTCGCCCAGCTGCATCATGGAGAGGTTGCGGGCCTGGCCCAGCAGCACCGGAGCCAGGACGGCCACGGCGACGGCCACCGGGATGGTCTCCTCCCAGGTCGTGCCGTTGAGGCTGCCGGTCAGCCAGCGCAGCGCCTCCTGCAGGTCCCACTCGGCGGCCTGGGTGAGGACGTACGCGGTGACGCTGTCGAGCATGGCGGCGATGCCGATGCCGATCAGGACGAGCCGGGTGCCGGCGACGCCGTCCTTGAACGACAGGGTGTAGACGACAAGTGCCACCGCCAGCCCGACGACGATCGCGAAGGCGGACACCCCCGCCTCGCCGAGGTGCAGCGTCACGATCGCGAACGCGGCGGCGGCGCTCGCCCCGGAGCTGATGCCGATGATGTCGGGGCTGGCGAGCGGGTTGCGCAGCATCGTCTGGAAGGTGACGCCGCCGATCCCGAAGCAGGCCCCGGCCAGGATCGCGAGGACGGCCCGCGGCAGGCGGAGCGTGCCCACCGCGAAGGAGGCCCCTGGCACGTCCTCGCCGGCGATGACCGCCAGGACGTCCGCCGGTGGATAGAAGGTGCGTCCCACCATCAACGAGACGGCGAACATGGCGACGACCAGGACGGCGAGTACGACGAGCACGGCGCGGCGCCGGTACGTGCGGCGGACCCGGCCGTGGGTGACCGCCTCGAGAGTCGTCGTGCTCACAGCTCGCGCACCTTCTGCCGGCGGACGATGTAGATGAAGAACGGGGCGCCGACCAGGGCCGTCACGATGCCCACGTCGATCTCCGCCGGGCGGGCCACCACCCGGCCGACGACGTCCGCGGCGGTCAGCAGGGACGCGCCGAGCAGCGCGGAGAACGGCAGCAGCCACCGGTGGTCCAGCCCGACCAGCAGGCGGCACACGTGCGGGACGACCAGGCCGACGAACGCGATGGGCCCGGCGACCGCCGTGGCGGCGCCGCACAGCAGCACGGCGCCGAACGCCGCGACGCCCCGCACCACGGCGACCCGCTCGCCGAGCCCCGCCGCGAGTTCGTCGCCGAGCGCGAGCGAGTTCAGGGCCCGGGCCGACAGGAGGCAGATCACGAAACCCACGACGAGGAAGGGCAGGGCGTGCCGGATGCTGTCGTAGCTCGCGCCGCCGACCCCGCCGATCTGCCACGACCGGAAGTTGCCGGCCACGTCGTTGCGGGGCAGCACGAAGGCGCTGATCAACGACGCGAGCGCGGCGGACGTGGCGGCGCCCGCGAGCGCGAGCTTGAGCGGCGTCGCACCGCCGCGCCCCAGGGAGCCGACGGCGTACACGAAGACAGCCGCGAGGCTGGCGCCGAGGATCGCCACCCAGAGGTAGCTGGTCGGCGTGGAGAGGCCGAACATGACCATTCCGGTGACCACGGCCAGCGAGGCCCCCATGTTCACGCCCAGGATGCCGGGGTCGGCCAGCGGGTTGCGGGTCACGCCCTGCATGACCGCCCCGGCCATGCCGAGCGCCGCGCCGACGACCACGGCGAGCAGCGTGCGCGGGATCCGTTTCGTGACGGCGGCCTGTTCCATGGTCCCGTCCGCGCCCTGGAACGCGGCGACGATGTCGGACCAGCCGACGTTGCGGGAGCCCAGCGCGACCGATGCCACCATGAACGCCAGCAGCGCCGCCACCGCGACGAGGAACCACAGCAGACGCACCCGTGCCGGACGCCGCACCACGGCGACGTCCGGCAGGGCAGCCGGGTCGAGCGTGGTCATGACACCTTGTCGGCGGCCTTGGCGAGCATCGCGACGTAGTCGTTCAGCACGAACGGGATGGCCAGCGGGGTCGGGTTCGCCGCGGTGCCCAGCGGCGTGGTGCCCGAGAGCATGACCACCGAGCCGCGCTTGATCGCCGGGATCTTCGACAGCAGCGGGTCGGCCTGCGCGGCGGCGAGCAGCTTCTCGTCGCCGTACGCGACGATGACGTCCACGTCGTCGAAGACCTGGATCTGCTCGGCGCTCTGGTCCAGCGTGAACTTGTCGGTGCCGGCGGAGAGCTTGGCGATGCTGGCCGGGACCGTCATCCCGAGGTCTGCGAAGAACTGGGCCCGGGTGTCGTGCGTCGTGTAGAAGCCGATCTTGCTTAGGTCGGTCGGGTCGACGTGCGTCATGAACATCGCCGACTTCCCCGCCAGCTGCGGGTGCTTGCCGGCGGCGTCGGCCATCTGCTTCTCGATGTCGGCGATCAGCGCGTCGCCCTCCTTGGCGAGGCCGAGCGCCTGGCTCTCGAGCTTGATGGTGTCGCGCCACGCCGTGGCCCAGGGCGCCTTCGGGTAGGCGACGACCGGGGCGATCTTGCTGAGGGTGTCGTAGTCCTGCTGGGTCAGGCCCGAGTACGCGGCCAGGATGACGTCGGGCTGGGTGTCCGCGACCGCCTCGAAGTTGATGCCGTCGTTCTCGTCGAACAGCACCGGCGCTGTCCCGCCGAGTGCCTCGAGCTTCTCGGCGACCCACGGCAGTACGCCGTCGTTGTCGTCGTCGCCGAAGTTGGCCTTCGCCATCCCCACGGGGACGATGCCGAGCGCCAGTGGAACCTCGTGGTTCGCCCAGGCCACGGTCGCGACCCGCTGCGGCTTCTCCTTGATGGTCGTCGTGCCGAACGCGTGCGTGATCGTGACCGGGAACGCCGCGGAGCTGTTGCCGCCGGCGGGGGCGTCCTCAGCCTCTGAGGAGCCACCACAGGCGGCGAGTGCCAACGTCGCGGCCAGTGCGACGGCCCCGGCCAGGAAGCGGTTTGCGCGCATAGAACTAACACTCCATAAGTAAGGGGAGGCTAAGCTAACATGCGCTCCGTAATCTCGATCTACCGCGCCCCGGCCGGAGATGACCCCTCACACACCCCTTTACCTGGGGCAACCGGGGCGACACGCTGGCCGCACCTCCGGAGGCAATCACGCACAGTAATCGCCGATGGATCCACAGCGGACACGGCAGCCGAGGCGGGGACGCCGAGGAGCCTCCGCACGCGCACGCCGATTCCCGGCGCTCGATGGGACGGGGCAGAAGTTCCACCGAAGTCAGGCCAGGCTAACCTAACTCGCGGAGCACAGGGGTGGCTCACGGGCCCGGAAGGAGCGACACCATGACTGTCGGCACCATTGCGGTCGATGCCGGGATCATCAGGCGCCCGATGCTCGCCGAGGTCGTCGCCAACCGGCCACTCACTCCCCACCTGCGGCGCATCACCCTGACCGGCGCCGAGATCGACCGCTTCGGCTACGACGGGCCGGACCACCTGGTGCGGATCTTCCTCGCGCCCGCGCCCGGCGCCGAACTGCACCTGCCGGACTCCGCGCAGTGGTGGCCCGCCCTGAAGGCCATGCCGGAGGAGTTGCGGCCGGTGGTCCGCAACTACACCGTCCGACGCCTGGACGTCGCGCGGCGCGAGATGGACATCGACTTCGTGCTGCACGGCGACGGCGGGCCGGCCTCCGCCTGGGCGCTCACCGCCGCGCCCGGCGACCGGATCGGCGTGTTCAGCGACGGCGCCTCATACGCCCCGCCCGCCGACACCGACTGGCAACTGCTCGTCGGCGACGAGACGGCCCTGCCGGCGATCACCGCCGTCCTGGAGGCGCTGCCTGCGCACACCCGGGCAATCGCGCTGATCGAGGTGGGTTCCGCGGAAGACGAGATCGAGGTACGCACGCCGGCCGGCGCCACGCTGACCTGGCTGCACCGCGGCGACACCCCGGCCGGCGGCAGTGACGTGGTGATCCGCGCGCTGCGGGAACTGGCGTTGCCGGCCGGCACACCGTACGCCTTCGTCGCCGGCGAGTCCGCCATGGTCACGACCGTCCGCCGGCACCTGTGCACCGAACGCGGCATCGCCAAGGAGCGCGTCTACTTCGGCGGCTACTGGAAGCTCACCGCGCACTGATTCGGGCCGCGGCCGGCACGACCACGGTCGGCCACGAGCACGGCCGGCCACGACCACGCTCCGTTCGACCTCACCGACGCGCGGGACCAGCAGCGTGACGCAGGTCCCATATCCTCGCCGCACAATTCCCTAGTAATCTGATAGGCATGATAGGGAGTTGGCCGGCGCGACGCCGCCCGTCGTTCCACTGCGGAACCTCGGGGCGGTCGGGGGCCGCGACGGCTGGGCGCGTACCGCGATGTCGCGGCACACGAGCCAGGGCGCGGTGAGCCGGCGCGCCGTCGACCACCTCCCCCCGTTCCGACCCCAGTGACGAGGGCCCTGAATCGTGGGATTCGGGTCGCTCGATCGACCACTCGAAGGGACCGCCCCCGATGTCATCGTTCGCCCTGAGACTGGGCGCAGCCGCTGCCACCGCCACCCTGGGCTGCACCGCTCTCGCCGCCACCGGAACCGCCGCCGCGCCGACCGGCCCCCCGGCCGCCCCGTCCCGCCCCGGGCAGCCGAACATCGTGTTCGTGCTCGCCGACGACCTGGGGTGGGCCGACGTCAGCACCGGCCGCACGAACAAGGGGTCGGGCAGCGGCTACCACGCGACCCGCACCGTCGACCGCCTCGCCGCCGAGGGCATCGCCTTCGACAACGCCTACGGCGGCCCCAACTGCGTACCGACCCGGGCCGCCCTCCTCACCGGGCTCTACGCACCCCGCCCCACGAACAACCTCTACCTGGTCGGCGACCTCGACCGCGGCGGCGACGACACCCTGCTGGACGGCCCGCCGCAGGGCCTCCCGGACGGCGACGACGCGCTGCCGGGCGAGGCATACACCGTCGGCGAGGCGCTGCGGGACGCCGGCTACGCGACCGGGTACGTCGGCAAGTTCCACGTGACCAGGACCGCCGAGCAGATCACGACCGACTTCGGGTTCGAGGAGAACCTGGGCGGCTCGAACTCGGGACACGCCAGCCAGTACCACGCCATCGACGGGAATTTCAACAACAGCGTCGCCCCGGCCCTGGACAGGTTCGCGGCCGACTACACCCAGCAGTACGTCGACCAGAACATCAAGCCGCACTCCCACGGCGTCGCCGAGCCGACCCTGGACGCCCTCGTCGGCACCGACAAGCACGTGACCGACGCGGTGACGGACGCGACCATCGACTTCATCGACCGCCACAAGCAACAGCCGTTCTTCACCTGGCTCAGCAACTACGCCGTGCACACGCCGATCGGCGACAAGCAGGCACGCGCCGACCTGCTCACGAAGTACCAGGCCAAGCCGGCCGTGCCCGGGCACCCGGCGGACGCGTCGTACGCCGCGCTGCTGGAGGGCCTCGACCAGGGGTTGGCCCGCATCGTGGCCCATCTCGAGACCACGCCGGACCCCCGCAACCCGGGGCACCCGTTGGCGGACAACACCATCGTGGTCTTCACCTCCGACAACGGCGGCACCCCGAACGCCGACAACGGCTGGCTCAGCGGCTACAAGGGTGAACTGCGCGAGGGCGGGCTGCGGGTGCCGGCCGTCGTGTGGAGTGGCAACGAGCGCCTGGTCGACGGCGGCGTGATCGACTCGACGCCGATCCACGCGGTCGACTACCTGCCGACGTTCGCACGGCTGGCCGGCGCCGACCTGCCCAGGGGCCTGCGCCCCGACGGCGTGGACCTCAGCGGGATCTGGCGCAACCGCAACGCCGAGCAGGGCGCGCGCCCCCTCTTCTGGCACCTGCCCGGATACCTGGTCTCCGGCGTGCGCAACCAGCACCCGGAGACGATGATCCGGTCGGGCCCGTGGAAGCTCAGTTACGACTACGAGACCCGCGACTGGGACCTCTACCACCTGGACAGCGACATCGGTGAGACCACCGACCTGGCCACGACGTACCCGAACGTCACCCGGCGGCTCGGCGACCGGCTGCTGCGCTGGCTCGACGACGTCGACGCCCCGCTGGCGACCCTGCGCGCGGGCAAGGCCCCGATCACCGTCACCTTTCAGGGCACGGCGTACGCCGACGGAAAGCTCACCCGTTACGGCGCGCCGACGCGGCTGACGTTCCAGCCGGGCGACGAGGTGCCGGCGCTGCTGCCCACAGCGGCCGCCCTGCGATGACCTCCGCGCATCGCCACGGCACCGCCGCCGCCAGCACACCGAGCTGCTGCGCACCCGGTTCCCTGGGTCCGGCGGCGGCGACCGGCGGGCTGCTCCAGATCGGCCGCCGGCCACGGCAGCCCGATCCGGCTCCCCGGGAGGCTGGCCGGGCGCGCTCCACGCGCGGCCAGCTCAGCCTCCCCGGGGGGAGCTTCGCCATGGGCGACGCCCACGGTGAGGGCTACCCGGGCGACGGCGAGGGGCCCGTGCACGAGGTCACCGTCAGCGCCTTCACCATCGACGCCACGACGGTCAGCAACGCCGCCTTCGCGACCTTCGTCAAGGCCACCGGCCACGTCACCGAGGCCGAGGCGCTCGGCGTCTCCGCGGTCTTCCACCTTCAACTGAGGGCCGAACGTGCCGACGTCCTCGGCGCCGCCACCGGCACCCCCTGGTGGCTCGTGGTCCGGGGCGCCGACTGGCGCCACCCGTACGGGCCCGCCTCCTCGATCACCGACCGCCAGAACCACCCGGTGGTCCAGGTGTCCTGGAACGACGCCCGCGCGTACGCCGACTGGGCGGGCAAGCGCCTGCCCACCGAGGCCGAGTGGGAGTACGCCGCCCGGGGCGGCCTCGACGGGGCGAGGTTCCCCTGGGGCGACGACCTGCTCCCGCGCGGCCGGTGGAACTGCAACATCTGGCAGGGCGACTTCCCCCGGCGGAACACCGCCGACGACGGCTTCGTCGGCACCGCACCCGTCAAGCAGTACGCCCCCAACGCCTACGGCCTCTACAACACCGTCGGAAACGTGTGGGAGTGGTGCGCGGACTGGTTCGCCCCCGACACCTACGCCCGGCGCGCCGGCAGCCGGGTCGTCGACCCCCAGGGGCCGGCGGAACCGGACGCCGCCGGCCGACGCGTGATGCGTGGCGGCTCCTTCCTGTGCCACGACTCCTACTGCTACCGGTACCGGGTCGCGGCCCGCTCCGGGAACACCCCTGACTCAGCGGCGTCCAACGTCGGCTTCCGCTGCGCCTGAGACGCCCCGCCCGCGTCGTCCACTCCCCCGACAGCGGGCCCTGACCCCGGAGGCCACTCCATGATCACCCGTCGTCAACTCCTCGCCGGCACCGCCGCCGGCCTCGGAGCCGCAGCGCTCCCGTCCGTCGCCACCGCCGAGCCGAGGACCACCGGGCGGCCCCGGCCGAACATCGTCCTCGTGCTCGCCGACGACCTGGGCTACGGCGAACTCGGCGCGTACGGGCAGCGCACCATCGCGACGCCGCGCCTGGACCGGCTCGCCGCCGAAGGGCTGCGTTTCACCGACGCCTACTCCGCCGCGGCCGTCTGCGCGCCCTCCCGCTCGGCGCTGCTGACCGGCCTGCACGCCGGCCACGGGCCGGTGCGCAACAACCCCGGGGGCGACCCCGACTCGATCGCCTTCCGCGACGGTGACACCACCTTCGCCGAGGTGCTGCGCGCCCGGGGCTACCGCACGGGGCTGTTCGGCAAGTGGGGCTTCGGTCCCGAGCGCGGCGACCAGCCGAGCCACCCCAACGCCCGGGGGTTCGACGAGTTCCTCGGCTACATCACGCACGGCCACGCGCACGACTACCACCCGTCGTACCTGTGGCAGAACGGGGAGCGGCTCGAACTGCCCGGGAACGCCGGGTCCGGCACGACCACCTTCGCCCCAGACCTCTTCCACGCCCGGGCGCTCGACTTCATCCGGGCCCACCGCGCCGAGCCGTTCCTGCTCGTGGTCACCCCGAACCTGCCCCACTCCCCGAGCGACGTGCCCAGCCAGGAGCCGTACGCCGACGAGGACTGGCCCTCGGCTGACCGGGGCCACGCGGCCCAGGTCACCCGTATCGACACGTACGTCGGTGAGCTTGTCGACGAACTCGCCGCGCAGGGCCTGCTGGAGTCCACGGTGGTCCTGGTCACCAGCGACAACGGCCCGCACGAGGAGGGCGGCTTCGACCCGGACCGGTTCGACGCGAACGGTCCCCTCACCGGCTACAAGCGCAACCTGCACGAGGGCGGGGTGCGGGTCCCGTTGATCGCCTGGGGCCCGGGCCGGATCCGACCCGGGGTGACCGACCGGGTGACCCAGCAGACCGATCTGCTGCCCACCCTCGCCGACCTCGCCGGCGTTCCCGGACCGCGCGACATCGACGGCCGGTCGTTCGGCTCGCTGCTCAGGCCGCGCCCCACGGCCGCCGCCGCGCAGCCGTACCTCTACTTCTGGCGGCTCGACAACGGCAACACCCGGCGGGCCCGCGCCGTCGACGGTGACCGCCTGCAGCGGGCGGCCGAGGCGGTGCGCGAAGGCGACTGGAAGGTGATCCGTTGGGCGCCGGGCAGGGACCGGACCGTCCCGGACGACCAGTGGCAGGTCGAGCTGTACGACCTCGCCCACGACGTCGGCGAGACGACCGACCTGGCGGCCACCCACCCCGAGGTGGCGACCCGGCTGGTGGGGCTCCTGCGGCAGTCCTGGGCCGACGAGGTCACGCGCGAGGGCTACGGCGTCACGCTCGACACCCCGGACCTGCTGCTCCCCGGCGTCACGTACACGATCACCGCCACCCTCGCGAACGGCTCGGCGGTGCCCTGGACGGGCGCCCGGCTGGTGCTCTCCGCACCGCCGGAGTGGACCGTCGAGCCGGCGTCCAGCCGAGGGCTCGGCCGCCTCGCCCCCGGCACCCGGGTGAGCACCACCTGGCGGGTCCGGGTGCCCGCGCAGGCCACGACGACGCGGTGGCCGCTGGCCGTACGGGGTCATGCCGTCGCCCGCGACGCGCCGCTCACCTTCCGCGCCGAGCGCCGCTTCACCCCACCGCCACCTCCGCCGACCACCGACTCGTACCTGAGCGACCTGCCCTGGATCACCGCCGTCAACGGCTGGGGCCCGGTGGAGCTGGACACCAGCAACGGCAGGCAGGCCGCCGGGGACGGCACCCCGATCTCCTTCGGCGGCACCGTCCACGCCAGGGGCCTCGGTGTCCACTCCCACTCCGAGGTCACCTACCACCTAGGCGGCCGGGCCACCCGGTTCACCTCCCTTGTGGGGATCGACGACTTCAGCGCCCGGCAGAGCGCGCGGGGCAACACGATCGCCGAGGTGTGGGCCGACGACCGGCTCGTGCACAGCAGCGGTGTGCTGCGGGCGTCCACCGGGCCCGAACCGGTGGACGTCGACGTCCGGGGCGCCCGGCTGCTGCGCCTGGTCGTACGGGCCGCCGACTCCGGCAACGGCTTCAACCACACGTCGTGGGCGGACGCCTTCGTCCGGCTGGCCTGACCGGCCGGCGGGAGGCGGCCCCTCCCGCCCCGCTCAGGTTTCGGGGGTGGGTGGCCCGGTCGGCGGCAGCGGCAGCTCCACGGCGGCCGCCTCCCCCACCCGCACCGAGGAGTGCGCCGGCGGCAGCCTGTCGGCGCGCGGCGCGCGGCTGTGCAGCAAGCCCCGGCCGGCCGGGTCCGACCGTCTGCTCACCTCGCAGGTCACCATCCTGATCGGCGGGGGTGGCGCGGTCAGCCGGCCGGCCCCCCAGCGCACCCACAGCGCGATCCGCCCCGCGTCGGCCTCGGCGAGCAGCTTCTCCCAGGTGCGGCGGCGCGTACCGTGGTCGACCTCGACGACGACCGGCGGCCCGTCCGGGCGGGCGCAGGCCACGTCGAGCACCGACTGCCGGGCGGACATCGGCGGCGGCAACGGCAGCACGCTGGACGCCCGCCGGTAGACCCGCCAGCCCCGCTCCCCCGCCCAGTCGACCACCGCGTCGATCAGCCGGGCGGTGACCTGGTCCGTGGTCAGGTCGAGGAAGGTGACCGTGTCGAGCCGGTCGGCCAACGAGGCCGCCAACCCCTCCGCCTCCCCACCGACCGTCACCGCCGCAGGGTAACCGCGCGACCGGCGGCCCGCACCGCCGGGTCAGCAACAGAAATGGCGCGGGAGGGACCACGCGGCCGGGGGGCGGGGGGGGGGGGGGGCGCCCCCGCGCCGGGGGGGGCGGGGGGGGTGGGCGGGTTATGGAGAGGGGGGGGCCTGAGAGGTGGGTGATGTGGTG
>NZ_JBEYVB010000051.1:0-41024 GCF_040643815.1 Micromonospora sp. NPDC047074 | reverse complement strand
AGGCGCCGATCTTCGAGCTTGCCGATTTCGGTGTGGTGGGCGACCTGTTCAAGATCGTCCCACAGGCCGCGGAGGAGATCCGCAAGCGCAAGTGACACGGCAGTGTCGGTCATGCCTATGGGCGGAGTCGAGGAACGGCGGGCTGTACCGGCCCAGCAGGGCCGCCGGAGGGCGGGCACAGCAGGTCGCCGTGCCGGAGGCGAAGAGCACAGCGCGGCGGGGCCGATCGGACACCCAGGTCGGGCGGGATTCATTGCAGGAGGAGGAATACCGGGATCGCGACGAGCATGCCCACGGCGGTGCCAACGATCACCTGGGCCACGGTGTGATCGCGCAGACGCACCCGCGACCAGCCGACGAGTGCCACCACGGGCACCGAGGCGAGGAGCGCGGGCCCGAATTCGATCACGAGCACCGCGGCTGAGCCGGCGGCCACCGCTGCGTGGATGCTGAGCTTCCAGACCAGGTTGGCCGCGGTGACCGCCAGACCGAGAGCGAACATCACGACGACCATTGCGGTGACTGGCCGCGGGGCACCGAGGCTGATCATCAGAGCCAGTCCGACGGAGACAGACAGCAGGCCACAGCCCAGCGGCGCTCTCCGCTGCTCGCGTACGCGGATGTGGTGGTCAGTGAGCCGGCCTCGGTGCACACCCCACCAGATCAGGGTGTTGGGGATGACGGAGCAGAACAGAGCGCCGACCAGCGCCCATCCGAGGCCTGTCCCGATGGGTGACACGCTGGTCACTCCGACAACCACGGGCATGGCTGCGGCCAGCAGCGCCGGCGCGAACACCTCGGTCACGGCGCGAGCCACCCGAAGGGCTGGGCGACGGGCCTGGCTGTCTAGAACGTCGTGCACGCCTCGCATTCTGCCGTTACCCGGTAGCGACTCCACGGTGCGGCGGCGGGGAGTTCCTCGTCCAGTCGTGGATGCCGGGCCTGCTCCGGATCGAGGCGCCGCATGTCGATCACGCGCTGCGGACGGTGGTGATGTCGGCCAGGCCGACAACGGTGAGGACCGGGGCGAGGATCGGGCTGGCGACGAGGCGGACGTGATCGGCATGGGCGAACAGCGCGGACAGGCCTGCGCTGTCGAGGTATTCGACGGCGGTGAGATCCACGACGAGAGGGCGTTCGTTCGACTCGACGGCGTCGGCGAGGGCGGTGGCGAACGCGTCGGCGTTGCTCATGTCGATCTCGCCGCTGGCGGTCAGGACCCGGCCACCGTCTGCCTCGCTGTCGGTGGTGGTGAGAGTCAGTGCGGTGGTCATGTGATCCTCGCCTGCATGTCGACGGTGGTGCCGGTGGCGCCGGGGACAACGGTGATGGAGTCCATCAGAGCGTGCATGAGGACGAGCCCGCGTCCCCGATGGGTACTGGTCGCGGCCTCAGGCAGCTTCCACCGGCCGCTGTCGGCGACGGTGAGGCGTAGGCCCTCCCCTGTGGCGGTGGCCCGTAGTCGGATCTGGCCGCCGGGGGCGTCGCGGTGGCCGTGTTCGATGGCGTTGGCGCAAGCCTCACCGGCGGCGACCAGCACGTTGTGGGCACTGGCAGGGTCCATGCCACAGCGGTCGAGCCAGCCGCGCAGGGCGGTACGGACGGAAGCGAGGCGGGTGGCATCGGCGGGAAAGTCGAGTTCCAGCGGGCCGGGGTGACGGTACAGGAGAACGGCCACGTCATCGTCGTAGCCGCGTGCGGGTGCCAGCTCATCCATGATCTCGGTGGCGAGATCCTCCACCGGTGCGGCGCGTCCGTTCTGGATGACGGCGGCGGCCCGGTCGATGCCGTCGCTGAGAGGCTGCCGGCGGCGTTCCACCAGACCGTCGGTGTAGAGCATCAGCGTGGCGCGGGCGGGCAGGGCGTACTCGGCTTCGGGCCGCTCGGTGCCGGAGTGGACGCCGAGCGGCCGTGAGCGGCCCTGGTCCAGCAGGTGTGTCGTGCCGTCGGGGTGAGCGACGATGGCCGGGGGATGGCCGGCGCTGCCGTAGCGCAGGCGCCCGGTGTCGGGGTCGAGGACTCCGCAGAACACGGTGGCGCACATGGCCCCGGCCAGTCGGGAGGCGAACCGGTCCAGAGCCGCCAAGGTACGAGCGGGGCTGGAGTCCTGTAGCAACAGGGCTCGGCAGGCGCTGCGCAGTTGGCCCATGACGGTGGCCGCCTGCAGGCCGTGCCCGACACAGTCCCCGACGACGATGCCGATTCGACCGTCGACGAGTTCGACGGTGTCGTACCAGTCACCGCCGACCTTGAGCGGACGGGTGGCGGGGGCGTACCGCACGGCGAAACCGTTGGGTAGCTGTGCGGGCCCGAGGATGGCACGCTGCAACGCCAGGGCGGTCTCGCGTTGCTGGTCGATCTGGTGGACCCGGTGTAGTCCCTGCCCGACGTGACCGGCCAGCAGCGCGAGAAGCGTCTGGTCCTGGTCGGTGAAGGGCCTCTTCTCGCCCAGGTCGATCCACAGCGCCATGGTGCCGTGGGGGTGTTCCATGGTGATGCCGGCGCCGCTCGTGTGGTGCGCGACCGTGGTGAGCGGCGGCTTGTCGCGTAGCTCGGTCAGAGCCCGCCGGTGACTGTCGGACAGCGTGTCCCATCGGGTACGCGGTTCGGTGGCGACCACCGTGGGCAGGTGCGAACCGTCGAACACCGCTGCGAGGACGCCCGTCGCCTGCCACAGTTTCCGCAACTCGTCGAGGACGCCGTCCAGGGCGTCGGTGAGTGTTTCGGCCTGTGACAGGCGCACGCTCAGGGCGGCCAGCGCGGTTTCCCGCTGAACGGCGTAGTGCTCGGCGGTGACGTCCCGGAAGGTGCCGACGATCACGTGCCGGCCGGTGTCGGGGTCCTCGACCTGGTTGAAGGAGGCTGCCGCCCACAACCGGTGGCCGTCGCGATGGGTCACGGGAATCGTGTAGGTGCCCCGTGTCTGCCCGACGAGCATGGCGAAGGCGGCGCTCACCTGCTGGTAGGCCTCCGGTTCGGTTGCCTGGTCGGGCCACCACGGATGCACGGGTGTGTAGGGAAGGTCCTCGGGGCCGTAGCCGAGGATGTCGGTGAACGTCGGGTTGATCTCGACGACCGCGCCGCTCTCGTCGCAGACGAAGAACGCCTCCTGTAGGGAGTCGACGAGCGCCGTACGCCAACGGGCATGATGGTTGCGCATCCGCGCCAACTCCACGTTGGCCCGCACCCGGGCGAGTAGTTCTGCAGCGGAGAACGGCTTGACCAGGTAGTCGTCCGCGCCGGCCTCCAGGCCCTCGATGGACGCCTCCTGGCCGGCTCGCGCGGACAGCAACAGCACGGGCGTGCCCGCCGTGCGAGGATCGGCGCGAAGAGCGCCCACCAACCGCAGCCCGTCGAGACGCGGCATGATCACGTCGCTGACGATCAGGTCAGGCGTGTTCGCGCGGGCTTCCTCCAGCGCCGCCTGCCCGTCGGTGACTGTCGTCACGCGGTGGCCGGCGGAGCGCAACAGGCGGGCAAGGTACTCCCGCATGTCGGCGTTGTCATCGGCCACCAGCACGCTCGCCGGCGCGCCCGAAACCAGCCGCTCGTTCGCATCGACCTCACGGGTCGCGACGTCACCGGCAGCGCTCGGTGAGTGTTCGCCCGCCGGGGTCGTAGCGGGCGGCAGCCAGCGCAGCGCTTCCTGGACGAACGGGTCGGCCGTGGTCGACACCGGTGCCACGCTGGCGGCGGGTGCCAGGGCGTCGGCCGGAAGATGGGCCACGCCGAAGGGCAGGCGGATCGTGAAGACGGTGCCCTCGTTCACGGCACTGTCGGCGGTGATGCTGCCGCCGTGCAGGGTGACGAGTTCCTTCACCAGGGCCAGACCGATACCGCTGCCCTCGTTGGAGCGCGCCCGGGCGTCCTCGATGCGGTGGAACCGCTCGAACAACCGCGGCATCTCGTCAGCGGGAACGCCGATCCCGGTGTCGGCGACGGTGACGACTGCCTGCCGGTGCTCGGTCCGTACGCTGACCCGGACCGCGCCTGCGAAAGTGAACTTCAGCGCGTTGCTGAGCAGGTTGAGCACGACCTTCTCCCACATGCCCCGGTCCAGGTACACCGGTTCGGGCAGCGGCGGGCAGTCCACGTCCAGGGCCAGCCCGGCCCGTTCGACGGCGGAGCGGAACACACTGGCGAGGTCGACGGTCACGGCGGCGAGGTCCACCGCCTCATAACGGGCCTGCATGCGGCCCGCTTCGATGCGGGAGAAGTCGAGCAGGGCGTTGACGAGCTTGCCCAGCCTCAGCGCGTTGCGGTGGATGACCTTGAGTTCCTCGCGGACACTCTCGTCGGCGTCACTCAACCGGCTGTCGAGTTCCGCGAGAGGCCCCATGATCAGGGTCAGTGGCGTGCGGAACTCGTGGCTGATGTTGGAGAAGAACGCGGTCTTGGCGCGGTCCAGCTCGGCCAACTCCTCCGCCCGCTGCTGCTGCGCCTGGTAGCTGCGCGCGCTCGCGATTCCCGCCCCGATGTGCCCGGCAGCCAGCTCGACGAACCCTCGGTAGCTGTCATCGAGCGGGCGGTAACGGTTCAACGCCGCCACCAGGAATCCGTACGGGGCGCCGCCCTGCTGCAGGAGCGGCACCAGCAACGCCTGCGACGGTGGCTGCGTCCAACCGCCCGTCGGTAGTCCGCCGAACGCGGTCCCGGTCAACGCGACCAGTGCCGACCTACCGCGTGCCACGTCCGCCGTCGGCCACACCGCCTCCGGACCGTCGACGGCGATCTGCGCCGGCGCGGCGGAATGCCCGGCCGATATTCCGGTGGCTCCGGCCAGGTGCGCGCCACCATCGCCATCGAACAGGTAGGTGAGCGTGAATGGGAGATCCGCGGTGTTGTTGTTCAGTTGCCGACTGGCGAAAGCGAGCATTTCCTGCTCCGTGCGCACCACGCTGGGGTCGGAACCCAGGTCCCGCAACGTCGCCATGCGCCGGTCACCGATCACCCGCTCGGTGTCCTCGCTGACCACGCACAACATTCCGACAAGCGTGGAGTCGTCGTCGCGCAGCGGGCTGTAGGAGAACGTGTGGTAGGTCTCCTCGCGGTAGCCGGACCGTTCGAGAAACAGCAGTAGTGCCTCGTCCCAGGTCGCCTGTCCGGTGTTCAGCACCGTCTCGATACGCGGGCCGATGTCCTGCCAGATCTCCGCCCACACCTCACTGGCCGGCCTGCCCAACGCCCACGGGTATTTCCTGCCCAGCGTGTCCCGACGGTAGGCGGCGTTGCAGAAGAAGGTCAGGTCGGGGCCCCACGCCATCCACATCGGGAACCGCGACGACAACAGGATGCTCACCGCCGTACGCAAGCTCTGCGGCCAGCCGTCCGGCGCCCCCAGCGGTGTCGTCGCCCAGTCCACCGTCGCCAGATCCCGCCCGATCTCGACATCGCTGGCGAACACCGCAGCGCCTGGCGACAGAGGTTCGGCACCGCTCATCCCCGTGCAACCTCCTCACCCGGACCGAGTTTCGGTCGCGGAGCCCCGCTGCTGAGGGGCTGGTTACTGCTGAGGCAGTCCTGCGGCCCTGGAAGCTCTCAGGCATGGTAAAGCAGCGCCGACGTGCTCGCTCGCGAGCGATTCCCATCCGCCACGACCGACCCGAGCGGCAGCAGTTGCCCGCCTCATGAGGGGTCCAGAGCAGCGGCGGCAGGAAATGGGTGGTGGCGAAATCGGGTGCCACCACCTCTCGTGTCTCGTCGATGGAAAAGCGCCGGGGGTCACCCGGTGACACCCGAACAGCCGTCAGCCGAAGAAGCGTCCTGACCGATCGCGCGTGGGCGTCGATCATGGCAGTTGTCTCTCGATCGTCTTCTTTCGATCTACTGCCGCAGCTCGTACCGCTGCACCGGTGCCACTCCAGGAGGTAGCAATGCCCGGACTCGATCGACCCCCTCGGCGGCAGCGCCCGCTGATGTGGGCGGCCATCCTCTTCACCAGCCTGGTGGCGGCCACGCTCCAGGCCGGTCCGGCGTCGGCCCACGGCTCGCACAGCGGTTGGGAGCAGCGGCACCTGGCCGACATGCACACCTGGACGGCGTACCACGGCATCGAGGACGAGGAATTCTGCGTCAACATCATCGGTGGCGCGACCCACTCGTACGCCCTCTCCCGGATCAAGTCCGCGCTGTTCAACACGGGCACCCCGAGCTGGCACCTGATGACCAAGTCCGACGGCAGCACCGACGTGCGGATCGACATCCGGCCCATGGACAACGCCTGCTCCTCCTACGGGGAGCGGCGGTCCCAGATCGACTACGAGTACTGGGTCCGGCCGAACAACTCTGTCGTCCCGGCCTGCGGCTCCGACAACGTCAGCTGCGTGACCTTCGACGTGCAGACCCGGGCGGCCAGCGGCAGCCACGTCCACTACGAGTGGGGATACGTGCACATGGACGCCGACCACCTCGGCTCCGACACGCTGATCAACCACGAGACCGGGCACATCTTCGGTCTGATGGACGGCGGCCCCAACGTCAGTTACCACGGCGGCTGCCCGTCCAGCCTCATGCACCTGGCCTACTACGGATGCAGCGGCAACGCGGGCCTGACCAAGCCGACGGACAACGACATCTCCTCGGTACGCACCGTCGCCGCCCGCTGAGGAGGGGCCCGATGTCAACGAGGTTGCCCCGACTGGCCGCGTACGGCGCCCTGGCCGCACTGCTCGCGATCTTCGTCGGGCTGTTCGTCGAGTCCCGGCGCTCCGAGGCCGTGCCCCGCGTCGATCCGGAGAGTGACCTGATCGTGAGCACCCGGGACCGGCTGCGGGTCTGCGCCGACATCCGGGTGGCGGACCAGCGGCAGGTGACGGACCGGCTGACGGCGGGCCTGAGACAGGTGCGCCGGCACCCGCACTGGGAACTGACGGACTTCGACGACCGGACTCCCGCGCTGGAAGGCGGTTGCCGGGCCACGCTGCCGCAGGAAGGGGTGGCCAAGGGCGTCGTGGTGGGGCCCGGCGTCACCGCGCGCCCCGGGCCCTACCGCACCGTCGTCGTCGTTCTCGGCGGAGCGGAGGCCGACCGCCTTCTGGGCGGGCAGCGGGCGGTCCTGGTGCCGTACGAGTTGATGGAGATCGAGCACGGCGCGACCGCGACGGTGACCCAGGCCGTCGTGGTCCGGGACACCTTCGTCGGCTCCCCGGAGTTCGTCAAGGACTACCTGACCCCGGCGATCGGCCTGCACCCCGAGCCGGACCCGAATCACAAGGAGGACCACCACCATGAGACGAGCTCGTGAGCTCCTCGCCGTGGCGGCGCTGGTGGCCGTCGCGGTGTTGGCGCCGGCCCAGCCCGCGTCCGCCGGGCTGAGCAGTCCGGCGCGAGGCACCACGGTCAGGGCGGCCGAGGGGGTGCACCTGCGCACGGGGCCGGGGACGTCGTACGGCTCGATCGTGGTGGTGCCGGTCGGCCACACCGCCACGGTGCTCAGCCCCACCCCCTCCAACAGCTTCTACCAGGTCAACTACCAGGGCTCGGTGGGGTGGACCCACGGCTCGTACTGGGACGCGACACCGGGCCTGGTGGTCAACGGCCACCGGATCAGCGCCGACGAGGAGAAGTGGGTCCGCTGGATCGCCGCGAACACGATGCCCCGCATCACCGGCACCCGGTCGACCCGCCTGGTCAACGCCTCCCGGGTGACCTGGTGGTCGCTCAAGGAGGCCGCGCTGGAGATGGACAACGTCCATCCCTACTCGCACTGCGGCGGGCTCATCGGCCCGCTGGCGCTGTGCCCCAGCGGTGCGGCGTGGCAGGTGGGCATCGCGGCCGTGCAGGTGCCCAACTTCTCGCTCAGCGAGAACGAGGCCGTCGCGCTGCAGCTCTATCCGGGCTGGACCGTACGCCAGGTGCTCGCGCACACCGCGTCCTACTCCGGATACCCGTCGGGCACCGCGACCCACGACGCGATCGTGAACTCCACCGGCAGCCTGCGTAACTCGTGGCTGCTGCGCAACCACGGGGTCGGCTTCACGCAGGTGACGAAGGACGTCGCCCGTGAGTGCGTGACCGGGAGCCTCTACTGGTGCTATGGCACCGGATGGCTGGAGAGCCAGCTCTACGCGCCGAACAAGCCGGCCTCCCTGCGGGTGATCGGCGAACTCAACGCGATCCTCGACGGCCTCGCGCCCTGAGGTGGCACCGGGTTGGTCGAGCGCGGCTCAGTGCTCGACCAACCCGTCCTCCACCAGCCGCTGGTAGAGGTGGACCTTCGTCGGGCAGGCGCGGCCCGCCGACCGGTACTTGCCCCGGGCCCGGTCGATGTACTGCTTGACGGTCTGCGGGCTCAGACCCATGAGGCGGGCCACCGAGGGCAGCGAGAGTCCTCCCTGCGTGTAGAGCCGGGTGGCCGTCGTCTCCTGCGGGCTCAGCCGTACGTCGGCGGCCACGGCCACCAGCTCACGGGCGAGCCGTACGGGAATGAGCAGGTTGCCCGCCGCGGCCGCCCTGATCGCCTGCGTCGTCGTGCCCGCCGGGGCGGTCTTGCTCAGCAGACCCGCGGCACCGTTGGCCAGCGCCACCCGGGCCAGCCGGCCGGACATCCGCACGGCGGTCACCACGACCGAACGCCCGGCCTCGGTCAACGCGAGGATCTCCCGGGGCAGGGCGGGCCGGTCGGGTTGCCCCGCGTCGAGCAGCACCACGGCGGCGTCGCGCCCCGGCCCGGCGAGCAGGGTGTCCACGTCCGGCGCCGAGCCGACGACGGCGATGCTGCGGTCGGCCGCCAGCCAGCCCGCGAGGCCGTGCCGGGTCGGTTCCTGCTCGTCCACCAGCGCGACGGAGATGACGCGCTCGGATCTGCGTACCAAGGCCGGCCTCCTCGGGTGAGGCCTGTCCTGGCCTGCGCTACCAGGAGGCGAAGATAGCCGTGACCGGCTCGGTTGGGCGAACACCCAACTCTCAGCGCCGCTCGCCCGAGCCCGTCGGAGGCGGGGCATCCTCGTCGACGATGATCGTGAGCAGCAGCCCGAGCCGCTCAGGGTCCGGGAAGAAGTCCCAGCCGTCCTCGTCGACGATCTTCCAGCGCACCTGCGCCGTGCCGCTCATGCGTTGGGTACGCATGGGCACCTCGATGTCGACCACCCGCCCCGGCTCGGTGTCGTCGATCCGCACCCGCGACGGCGACCACGGGATGCCGTGCCCGAACGGTGAGCCGACCCGGGCCAGCCAGCGTCCCCGCCAGGGGACGGAACCGACGTTGCCGACCCGCCACACCTTGCGGAACGGGAATTCGGGCGGCAGCACCGTGCCGTCGGGGATCGTGACGTCCCGGACGAACCGCATCGCGTCACCGGGTACCGGGTAGCGGCCGTCCGTGGCCGGATGCGGCAGTGCCCGCCGGTTCGTGCGGGCAGCGATGTACGCGGACCACAGCAGCCCGTCGGCGCCGAACATCTCCTCGTACCGCTCGATGAGGCCCACACCGGGCCGGTCCCGCCCGCATTCGACGTGGCTCAGATGCCCTTTGCTCATCCCCAGCACCTGAGCGGCGTCGGTGAGCGACATCCCCGCGCCGGCACGCAGGGACCGCATGATCTCGCCGACCACGGTCCAGTTCGATTTGCCGCCCACGCACGCAGAATATTTCGACCAAGATCGATCTACAAGTCGCCTCGGCGGCACCTCCGCCGAGCCGGTTCACGCATCCGCGACCCCCCCTCGCGGGGGCGGCGTCCCGGTCCGGACCGTTACCGGATCCCGTCGAAGATCCGCCGTTTCGTCCAACGCGGCGACGCCCCCTGCCCGACTCGAAACGCGGTCTAGGTGTTCTGTCCATGGGCAGAACACCTAGACCGCGGCGAGGATCCGCGCCAGCTCCGTGGGCCGCGTGATCATCGGCCAGTGCCCGGAGTCGATGTCGACAAGGTCGACCTGCTTGGCCCGGGCCAGCTCGGGTACGTCTCCCGCGGCGAGCCACTCCCGCGCCTCGGCGGGCGTGAACTCCGGGCACACCACCACGACGGGGACGTCGAACCGACGTTCGTCCGCCAGCCGTACGACACCCCTGGCCACGCCCTCGGGCACCGGGACCGCCGCCGCCGCGAAGGCCCGCCGGGCCGGCTCGTCCAGGTCGGCCGCGTCCGCCCCGTCGAACGGTCCCCAACCCGGGAACGGCATGACGCCGTCGCTGATCTCGAAGAAGTCGGCGTACGGCCGCCCGTCGCCCTTGGGGAACCCACCGATCAGCACGACCTTGGCAACGCGTCCGGGCCGTGCGTCGGCCGCCATCCAGGCCAGGGTGCAGGCTGCGGAGTGCCCCACCACCACCGACCTGCCGGGACCCGCGTCCACAGCGGCAAGCACCGCGGTCAGTTGGTCGGCCAGCGTCGCCGACGAGTTCCCGTCGCCCTGCCCCGGCAGGGTCACCGGCACCGCATGGCGGCCTCTCTCCTCCAGCTCGCCCGCGACGCCGGTCCACACCGACCCGTCGAGCCACAGGCCACCCACGAGCACGATCTGTTCTGCAGTCATGGACTCAACCTAGGGGCGATTCCGGACGTTCTACTTCCGTTACTCTCTCCGCTGTGCGAACCGGTTCGAGCCCTACCGCCCGGGCGCTGCGCGCGCTCGAGATTCTGCAGGCACGTCCCGGCGTCACCGCCGACCAGCTCGCCTCCCTCCTGGGCGTGACGGAGCGGGCCGCGCGACGCTACGTCGGGATCCTTCGCGAGGCCGGCATCACGGTCGAATCAGTCCGCGGGCCGTACGGCGGCTACCGCCTGGGCCGTGGCACCCGGCTGCCGCCGGTCGTCTTCACCCAGGAGCAGGCGCTCGGCCTGGTCATGGCCGTGCTCGACGGGCAGCCGGCCGCGATCGACGCCGACGACCTGATCGGCTCGGCGCTCAGCAAGGTCATCCGGGCTCTCCCCGACAGCGTCGGGCGGCAGGCGGCGGCGCTGCGGGCGTACGCCTCGGCCACCCCTGACCGACATTCGGCCCGCGCCGACCCCGTCACCACGAGCGCCCTGGTCGCCGCCGTCGCCGACCGGCGCCGCGTCCTGATCACCTATCGGGGCAGGAGCGACGAGGAGTGGGACGCCGAGGTCGACCCGTGGGCAGTCGTGGTGCGCTACGGACGCTGGTACCTGCTGTGCCACTCGCACCGCGCCGACGCGATCCGCACGTACCGCGTCGACCGGGTTCGGGCCGTGCGGCAGCTGCCGCACAACTTCACACCGCCCGACGACCTGGATCCCGTCGCCGCGGTCGAGGAGAACCTCGGCGCAGGCTGGAAGTACCGCACCCGGGTGCTGTTCCACGCGCCGTGGGAGAAGGTGGCCCCGTGGATCCGGCCACCGATGGGCCGCCTCGAACCGGATGGCGACCGGTGCGTACTCGTCGGTAGCACCCGAAACCCCGCGATGTACGCCCAGGAGTGGCTGGCCGCTGTCCCCTTCGACTTCTCCGTGGAAGAAGGCCCCGAACTGCGTGCCGCCGTGGCCACGGTCGCGGCCCGCTTCAGCGCGGCACTCCCGCCTTCGCCGCCCGAGACCCGGCCCGGGGCGGTACGACCGGCCGATCTCCCACCGGCTCCGGCACCCTGACCACGGCGACAGCCGCATCCCCCGACACGCACGTTCCCTCGGTCGCGCCTAGCACCGTGACGACAACGGCGGTGGCACTCGTCCGCACCGTCGCACCCACGATCCGGCGGCACGCCCCGCCGGACACCCGCACCGTCACGGCGGTGCCGCTCGCACTCGCTGATTCCAGCGTCCAGGGCAGGGATTCGTACCGCCGGGCCTCGTCGGCGGACAACTCCGGCAGCGGCGGAAGGGGCGTCGTGGCGTACGGGACCGGGGGAGGGGCGTCCGCCCCCGCGCAACCGGCCCCCGCGACGAGGGACACCGACAACAGCGGACAGAGGACGGACCACCGAACACGCATACGACCTCCCGGAACCATCGTCAATCTGACGCGTCCCGGGCGGCGATGGTTCGCCCACCGGCGTGCTTCCCGGCACCGTTCGGGGTTGTTCCCTCGGCACAGTGGCTGCCCAGCACTTCGACAAGCCCTGCACGGCTGCTGATGCCCAGTTTGGTGTTGATCCTGTACAGGTGGTTCTCGACGGTGCGCACCGATACGACCAGGCGGTGTGCGATCTCTCGGTTGGACATGCCCTGCGCGGCCAGAGCGCCGATCTCCCGTTCACGGCCGGTGAGGGGCAGCGGGCGAACTGTGGCCCTTGTCGCGGGGGTTCCGACCCCCTCGCAGGTCTGGATCAGCCGTCGTACCCGCGCCTCAGCTTGGTACGCGGCCCCGCGCTGCTGCGCCCTCCGGTACGCGATGGTCGCCTGTGCGGCCGCGTCGGCGGCGGCCAACGGGTCTCCCATCCGTTCCAGCATGTCCGATGCCGACTGGAGGGCATCGCCGTTGTCTGAGGCCAGCGCGATCGCGTGCGCTGCGGCTGCCTGTGCGCGTGGGCCGTCCACCTGCTGGCTCAACGCGGTGAGCCGCTCGACGCCCGACCGGTCGCCGAGGCAGGTCGCCGTGTGCAGGGCCAGGACCTCGTGGGCGCACTGTCCGGTCGCCGCCGCCACCGATGCGGCCTCCCGCGCGAGCGCGATCGCCTCGCTTGACACGCCCTGCGCCGCAGCCAGCCAAGCCTGCGACAGCAGCAGGTCCGGCCGGAGGCACTGGATCATCGGGTGTTCTCGGGCGAGCAGCTTCGCCGACGCCTCCGTCGCGGCCGTCAGTTCACCGGTGAGGGCCAGTGCGCGGACGAGTGGGATCAGGCATACGTGTTCGAAGCCACCAGCACCATCGAACGGCTCAAACCCGGCGTACGCCTCACGCAGCCAGCGCAGGGCGCTGACCGGTCGGCCCTGGGCCAGGAGCACGTCACCCATCAGCACGCTGGCTATCGCCGTCGGTAGCTCCAGGCCCCGGGCCGACTCCCAGCAGTCGTGCGCCACGTCTGCGGCCTTCCGGAGGTAGCCTGCCAGGCGCAGGCCGAGCAGCTGTGCGGTGATCAGCGGAAACCGCAGGAAGGCGTACTGCGCCGCGCGGCCTGCCGCGGCCGCACCCTGCGTCACCAGGGTGGCGAGCTCGTCGGCCCGGCCGACGGTGGCCAGGCCGATGACGTATCCGGTCGTGGCGAGGAGGACGGACTCGTCGGGTAGCAGCGGCGAGTCGAGTGCCGTCGCGGCGGCCTCGATCGCTCGGGCCGGGCGGGCCAGTTGGCCATCGAACAACGCACGTAGCGCCATGAGCTGCCGGCTGCCGTCACTCCCGGTGATCTGATCATCGGCAGCATCGAGGATCGCCTCCGCCTCGGCCGGCCGGGATGCCATCCACGCCAGGTCGATGGCCCGAGCCATCGTGGCCCGGACCAGCTCGGCATCTGTCCCGGCAGCCGCCGTCAGCACCGCGAAGTCGGCGCCGGTGGGACGACTCAGCCCGTTGAAGGCTCCCAGCACGATCATGGATGCCTCGAACCCGCCGCCGGCCGCCTGCGCCGCGCGCCCGAGCCGTACCGCCATGGGCAGGTCGCACAGCTGGCCGGCCCGGCGGCCGGCCTCGATCAGCAGCCGCCGGTCCGGCTCGAGATCCGAGTCCACGGCCAGCACGGCGCGACGGAGGATGTCATCGGGCTGTCGATACCCGGCGTCCGCGAGCGCCTGACTGACCCGTCCGCGTAGTCGCCGTGCCCGCAGTGTCCCCATGCGGGCCCGCCTGACCTCTCCGAAGAGGGGATGTGCCAGCCTGGCCTCGAGCCGTCGCCCAACATCCTCGACGCGGATCAGGCCGCTCTCTTCGGTCCGTTCGATCGCCGACGGGTCGGTGAGCCCGGCGAGCAGGCGGACATCCAGCGGCTCCGCGAGGGCAAGCACGTCGACCACCAGTCGCTCCGGCTCGGTCAACTCGCCCATCCGTATCGTCACCAGATCCGTCAGTCCGGGTGAGATCAGTGCCTCACCGGACCACCGCCAGATCCCCCGGACCGACTGCAGCCGGCGGGCCTCGACTTCCCCGGCGACGAAGTGCCGCAGGTACAACAGGTTGCCGCGGGTGAACTCCCACACGCGGCCCACGGTCGTCCGCTCCACGGGGCCGCCCAGTACCGCCTCCAGCAACGATCCGGTCTCCTGCTGCCCGAGCGGTCCCACCTCGAACCGCTCGATGTGGCCTTCCTGCCACAGGCGCGTGACGAGGTCCGGTACTGCCTCGCCGGTACGCATGGTGGCCACCGCCACCACCGCTCCCTGCACGACGAGTTGGTGTACCAGGAGCGCCGACATGTCGTCCAGCAGGTGGGCGTCGTCGACCCCGAGGATCACCTGACCGTTGCTCGCCGCTGACAGGAAGGCTTGGACGGCTTCGGTCACGAGCCCGGTCGGGTCGCCGCGCAGCACACCGAGCAATCCTGCGAACGCCCCCAGGGCAAGCCCGCGCGACGACGCGGTACCGGCAATCCAGCGGGTGGTGGCGCCCTGCTGTTGCGCCAGCGCGACTGCCTCGCGAGCCAGTCTGGTCTTTCCCACCCCAGCCGGTCCGGCCAGCAGAATGCCGTGCCCTGCGTTGGTGCGGATGGCGATCTCGATCGATCGCAGCTCATCCTGGCGCCCCGTGAAGGGCCACGCCCGCCCCATGCGCGAAGGTTAATGTCATCAAAGGCGATGCAACAGCGCCGATGGGGAACTGTCGGATGTCAGCCCTCGGCGGCGACGCCGGTGTACGCCGGCAGCCGGTGTCGCCCCGTCAACGACGACACGAATCTCCAGCCGGGCCTTCGTTACGTCAGCCAGTAACCCGATCGGCAGCCCGGGCCGCGCGTCTCTCTCGACGTTCTGTCGGCCCCTGAAGCTTGAGTACGGCACTACTCACGACCCCGACCCGCGCCATAGTTAGCCTTCGATGTGCGCCTGGCTGGCCGGATCCCAGGAGAGTACGAGCAAGGCTGGCGGCTCGGATCTGTGCATGGCGCCGTCCCGGATCAACCAGTAGTCGGAGAGCAAGGAGTGTTGCGATCACCATGACCAGGATCGGAAAGTCTCTTGGGATCGTCGCGCTTGCGACGGTGATGATTATGGCTCTCGGTGCAGCCACCGCCCATTCGGCCCAGGCGAGCAGCCCCACGGTGTCACCTTCGATCTTTCCCGTGCCCGGTCAGTACTACGAGATCAAGTCACAGGCCGTCCCCTTCCGATGCCTGGACGTCGCGAACGCTGGCAACGGTGACGGCGTGGCGGTCGTGGTGGCGAACTGTTGGCTTGGCGCCAATCAGAAGTGGCGGTTCGCCGAGGCCGGAAACGGCTACTTCGAGATTCATCCGCTCAACAGCCAGAGGTGTCTCGACGTGGCGGGATCAGGCCTGGACCAGGGCGCTCTCGCCATGCAGTGGGGATGCTGGGGCGGCGCCAAGCAGCATTGGCGACTCCAGGAAGCCGGAGGCGGCTACTACGAGATCAGGAACCAGCTCAATCAGAGGTGCCTGGACATCACTGGCAGTGGCCTCGACCACGGTGCCCGGGCAATGATCTGGGATTGCTGGGGCGGCGCCAAGCAGCACTGGCTCCTGGTGCCGACCAACGCGTGACCTCCTGATGTCGTACGCCTGACGGGCCTGTCGCCGACAGGCCCGTCGTGTCCGGGTGGCGGTGCCACCCCACGAGCGGCGAGTGTCCGGGCAGCATGCTGCCCGGACACTCGCTTACCGGACCGTCAGCGGCTCATCAGTGCGAAGACCCCCCAGCCGAGGTACTCACGCTGATACCGCGTGTAGCGGGCGGGCTCGGTGGTGAGCTCGGCCCGGACCTCGGCGGCCAGCTCGTCATCGGGGTTCTCGTCGAGCCAGCGGCGGAGGTTGAGCCACTGTGCCGCCTGGTACCGGTCCCAGCTGTCCTGATCGGCCAGCACCATCTCCACGACGTCGTACCCGAGGTCGCCGAACTGCTCGATCAACTCCGGCAGCGCCAGGAAGTCGTCCTTGCTGCCGGCGAGGCAGGCTTCGGCGGTCTCCTGGTCCGGCACTTCCTGGCGCCAGTACGGCTCGCCGATCAGCATCAGGCCGCCGGGGCGGAGGCTCTTGCCCAGGAGTTCGACGGTGCCGGCCACGCCGCCACCGATCCAGGTGGCGCCGACGCACGCGGCGAGATCGACCGGCTCGTCCGCGACGTGCCCGGAGGCGTCGCCGTGCACGAAGGTGACCCGGTCGGCGACGCCGAGTTCGGCGGCGCGGGCGCGGGCCTGCTCGGTGAACACCGTGCTGATGTCCACCCCGGTCCCGGTGATGTGGTGGTCACGGGCCCAGGTGCACAGCATCTCGCCCGAGCCGCTGGCCAGGTCGAGTACGCGCGCCCCGGGTGCCAGGTGCAGTGCCTGGCCCAGGGTGGCGAGCTTGCCAGGGGTGAACGGGTTGTGGAGGCGGTGGCTACTTTCGCGGATGGTGAAGATGCGTGGAAGATCCACGGGAGGTGCTCCTTCTAGCGTTTGACGAGGTCGTGGCGCTGGGGAAGGACGGTCGACCGGAGTCGGCCGCCGCTGCTCGGACCGTCATCAATACACCTCGCTCAGAACGTGTGGATCTTGAATCCGGCTAATGTAAGCCGTTCGGGTTGACGATTCCACCGATTTTCGCCTCTCCCTGCCCTGGGGCGACCCGGCCCGGGTGAGGTTCACGCGATCAGCGTGCGCAGCCGATGTGCGAGCGGCAGCCCCGCCCCCTCGGTCGAAGCCCGGCCGGACCGCGGTCGCCGGGGTGCTTCAGCTTCTGGTACTGCCGGTGCGCGGGCGCCAAGCCGGAGCGGTGCGGTAGCGATGCGTTACTTGCCCACCGTTACGCGTATCCGGCTCGGTCTTGCCCTTAGACGTATACGCCTATAGGTTGCCCGGGTGCCTCTGAACGCGACACGGAACAGCCTGGTGTTGCCGATCCTCGGACTCCTGGTCGAGCAGCCGGCGCATGGCTACGACATCACGACACGCCTACGTGAGCGGTACGGACAGCTGTCGGTCACCCGCAGCACCGTCACGTCCCTGCTGAAGGCGCTCGAGAAGGCAGGCCTGGTCTCCTCCCGGCGTCCCGAGCGAGTGGGCAACCGGCCCTCACGTACGGCCTACGAGTTGACCGCCGCGGGTCTCGCCGACTTCCGCCACCGGGTCGCGGCCGGGGTGCGCGACACCCCGGCCGCCTCCGTGGACTTCGTCATGGCGGTCGCCTACATCGGGGTCCTTCCGATCGACCAGGCGGCGACCATCCTGCGTGGTCGAGCCGACCGGCTCGACCGACAACTGGCCGCCCTCCCGGAGCTACCCGACGGCGACGTACCCGAGGTGCACATGCTCGAAGTCGCCTACTGGCGCACCGTCGTCGCCGCCGAAATCACCTGGATCAGGACCCTGGTGCGCCGCATCCGCGCGCGCGAGATCGGCTGGCCGACCCAGCAGACCGACCAAGATGGGAGTACAGAAGCGTGAAGTTCGGCATCTATCCGGGCGGACGGGCCGGCACCGTCTGCTCCCATCCACCCGATGTCACCGCGATCCGCCACCTCGTCGACGACCTCTCGGGCGGTCGCCCCTTCGTCATCCGCGAGTACGTGCACTTCTTCGGCGACGCGACGCCGCCGGACGTGGTCACCGCACTCGGCGCCGAACACGAACTCGCACACCTCACGATGCCCGACGAGTGGTACGTCGAGGGAAACCGTGAACTGGACCTCGTGGCCAGCTACATCCCCCGGGCCGCCGACATTTCCGGATGGCTGGCCTTCCTCGACACCGTCATCGACCGCTACGGCGACCTGACGCGGTACCTCCAGGTGACGCTGGAGCCGAACTTCCCCATCCCGCTCATCGACGGCAGCGCCCCCGGCGTGCGCGAAGCCCTGACCCTCGGCATCCCACACGCACGCACCGCACTGGACCGGCGGGGTCTCCAGCACGTGCGAATCGGCTTCTCCGTTGCCGAACCACCCGAATGGTTGGGCGGCGACGACGGATTCTGGTCGTACCTTGCCTCAATCCCGTACCAGGACTTCGCGGCCCACGTCGACTACGTCGGTCTGGGCCTCTATCCCGACGCCTTCTCTCCCGTCGCCCCGCGGGGCAACCCGGGAGACACCGCATCCCTCACCACCCACGCCCTGCACCACCTGCGGGGCAGGTCGCTGCCCCGCGCGCACATCCCGCCCACCACACCCATCCACATCGTGGAGAACGGCAGTCCCAGCGGATCACCGCGCACCGAGCAGGCACAGAGCGACTCACTGGCGGACATGCTCGGCGTCATCCTTGCCGAACAGGACGCTGTGAACATCACCCATTACGAACTGTTCAGCCTCAGGGACGCCGACAGCAGTGCCACGGAACCCACCGGGACACTGGGCATCGTCACCGACACCTACCGGCCCAAGCCCGCTCTCGCCGTCTACCGCAACATCGTCCACGGCACTGGCCAGCCTCCCGTGACCAGACAACCCTGATCGCGGCAGACGGACCGCGGCAAAGGCGGGCGGAAGCCGGCAGGGCTTCGCGATCAGGTGTATTGGCGAGCGATCTTGGGGATGCCCGCAGAAGAAGCTGCCGCTACCGCCGGGCTCGACCTGGAAGACGGACGGTGAGGACGAGCCAAGCCATGACTGGCACGGCAACGTCCTACGAGCACAGCGAGCGTCCCTGCCGGGAACAGTTGGCTCCTTGACCGGCAGTCACCGGGTGAGGCCGACGTGTGTGGCACGTTCCGAGGCCAGGATGGTGGCGCTGATCTCGTTCACGAATGCCTGGACGTCGTCGGCGCTGCCGGGGTCGGTGTCCTGGCCGGAGTTGTACCACCAGTCGCGTGCCCAGATGATCAGGTGCGCCCTTCGAGGGCTGGCGGTGCTGGTCCTGTCGGCGCCCTGCCGCTTGGACAGTTGCTGGCCGTTCTGAAGGCGCTGAAAGGCCCGGCACAGGGTGAGCACCGCGTAGGACTGGGCCCCGGGGGTGTTCATCTGGGCCACCCAGGTCGGCCAGTCGCGGACGTGGTCCAGCAGAGCCGAGCGGACGCGGTCGGGGTCGACGGCGGGCAGCAGGATGTCGGCCGGGGGTCCCAGCAGGCTGCGGCCGTGGTCGTGGACGGCGGACCAGGTCACGAGGCGGTGGCTGGTGGCAGGTAACAGGTGCAGCAATTCGCCGGGGCTGACCCGGGCAATGACATGGTCCCGACCGGTGCCGCCGTGCGCCACGTCGCGGACGGCAGCCAGTGACACGTATTCCACCTCGATCCTGCCGGCCCACCGCGGATGCCGCCGGTCAAGGTCCGCGTGCAGCCCGGCGAGCACGGCGAGGAGGTTCTCGTCCGGGTCGGTGTCGAGTACCGCGAGCAGATCAAGATCACTGCGATCTTCGGCGAAGTCGCCGGCTACCAGCGAGCCGTGTACGTACAGGCCCAGAAGCTGACCAGCCAGCGCAGGACTCCACGCGTCACGAAGATCGGACAGAACCATCTTGGGTGATGCCACGGGGTCATCCTGCGCTGCGGCCCGCCAGGTCGCCACCGAGTAGACGCGGGTAGCCGTTGACCCGACCCCGCACCGACCACCAACGCCGCCATCCCGTGCAGCAGGGCCGGCCGGCCACGCGGGAAGGCGGAGGCACCCACATACCGAGAGAGTTCGTAGTGGGCGCCCTCATCCGGCCGAATCAGTCGTCAGCGCTCCGCCTGCAATGCAAGTGCCGCCGGCGATCGGACAGGGCTGTCGTTCACTGCCCGAGAGTGCGGTAGCGGAGGTGTACGACGCCGTTTCGGAATCGGCGCTCATCGAGGAGCTCAAGGTCGGTGCGTACGCCGGTCGGCAGCCCTGGCTTGCCCCCGCCGACGACCACGGGCCAGACGAACAGCTGGCACTCGTCGACCAGCCCGGCCTTGAAAGCCTGCGCCGCGAGGTTGGCACCTCCAACGGTGAGATCGCTGCTGGCCGTAGCCTTCAGCTCCTTTATCGCAGCGGGGTCGAAACGGCGTTCGAGTCGGGTGTCGGCAGTCGACACCGCGGCAAGGGTCGTGGAGTACACGACTTTGCTCGCCGCCTGCCAGGCGCTCGCGAAGTCGGCCATGAGGTCGGACTGCGCGGCCAGAGCGGCCTCGGTCTCCCAGAGGGCCATCGCCTCGTACAGGCGCCGCCCGTAGAGAAACGTGCCCACAGACCGCAGAAGGTCGGTGTAGAGCACGAAAACCTCGTCGTCCATCGGGAGCCAGTCGAACGCGCCGCGTTCGTCCTCGATGTAGCCGTCAAGCGACACGTTGTTCACGTAGATCAGCTTTGCCATGCCTATACCTCTCGATGATCAGCTGCAACAGCCTGGACGTTCATCAGCGTGGCGTCCAGCTTGGTGAACGCCTGGCGCCAACCCTCCTCGCTGGGGCGCGCCAGATGTTCGGGGAGCCACTGGCGGATCTCCAGTCGCGTCCGTCCGTCAGCCTCGTCGTGGAACTCGACCCGCAGTCTCGTCTCGAACGGCTCGATGTCCTCCTGCAGCCGGCCACCGACATGCATCACGCCTTCGAGTAGTTCACCGTCGGCGACGTCTGTGAGGTCGACGTGGATGCGTACGCGAAGCTCGGGTTTGGCTGCATTGACCTCCGTCCACCGTTGGAAGCCACCGGGGCGCACGTCGAACTCAATCTCATCGCGCGGCAGTGAGTTGCCGATCGGGCCCCACCACGCCGCCAAGTGGTCGGGGTCGGTGAAGGCTCGGTAGACGAGCTCCCGCGGCGCGTCGAACACACGCGAGATGACGAGCTGCGGAGTTTCCGTTGTCATTCGAGATCCCTGGGGTCGTCGGCCGTCCGGTCCGTTGCCCGTCCGGCGGCCTGCACCGCGGCGAGGTGGGCATCGAGGCGGGTGAGGGACGAGTCCCAGAACCGCCGGTAGCGCTCGATCCAGTCGGCTGCCTCGCGCAGCGGGGCAGCCTCGAGGTGGCTCGCGCGCCACTTGCCCGACCGCGACCGCGAGATGAGCGCGGCGCGCTCGAGCACTTTCAGATGCCGTGACACCGCCGGCATCGAGATCGAGAGAGGTGCGGTGAGCTCGGTGACCGTGGCGTCGCGTGCGGCCAGCTCGGCGATGATCGCCCGTCGAGTCGGGTCGGCGAGCGCCGAGAACACCGCGCTGAGCTGATCGGTGTCAGCCATCGGAGGCTCCCTTCACTTAACCAACCTGTTAAGCGTATTGGGCACGAGTGATGTTGTCAACGAGCTCGTTCAGGGGTTGTCGACACGCTCTGCTCCGACTGCAGTCCCTGATCGCTTCAGTCGCGACCAGGCCAGGCGGAGTAGGGTGCTCGGGTTGGCCCGCGCTTGCCCCTGTCCGGGCAGGTTCCTGCCTGAAGGAGCTGCTTTGTCTCGCCATCGGCATCGTGAAGATTTCGATCGGGCGCTCGACCGGCTGGGTGCCGAGGGCTGGCAGGTCGTCGACGCCGAGCGTTTCGAATCCGACACCGAATCCTCAGGGCTGTTGAGCCCGCCGAGCGGCCTCGCTGAGCACTTTGGCCCGAACGGCGTCCTGGCTGAGGACGTCATCCTCCGCTGGCGAGGTTGCGTCCCATCCATGATCCAGTCGGCCTTTGCCCGTGAGGGCCTCGTGGTCTCCGTCCCCGGGCAGGGGGCCGAGAACTACGACGCCCTGCTGGACATGGACAAGGACGAGCTGTCCAGAGAGTACGAAGCCTCGTTGAAGGCACTCCTGGCCGCGGTGCACGGCACCAACAAACCGGAGGAGGGAGCGGTGACCTGCCTGGCCACCGGCCGCTCTTCCGATCTCTGCCGGATCACGGAGGCGTTCGATCGCCTCGTCGAACACGGCTACATCGCCGAGCCCGCGCTCTGGCCGACCACCTCTGGCTGTTGGGAGCATGTCCACAACCAGACCAAGGACGGGCAATCCCGCAAAGCCGTCTTCTGGAACACCCAGAGCCACGAAGACTGCTTCGACCACCGCGGCGACCTGGTCGGCGAACTTCACGTGCACTGGGCAGGCAACCGGGACCTGATCGCCGAGATCCTGGCCGACACCGGACTCGCGGTGAAGGTACCCAAGAACGAGGGGACCACGTTCCTTCTCCACCCCATCGCCTCAATCGCCTCAACCGACATGGTCGACGTCGTCCTGGAGTCGGCCGGTGACAACCACATCCAGGTCATCAAGGTCGCACGCCAGGTCGTCTCCGATCTCGGCATCGTGGAGGCAAGGAAGCTGGTGCAGAACGCGCCGAAGCCGATTATGGAGAAGGTCGCCAAGTGGGTCGCCAAGGCCGCAAAGGAGAAGCTTGAAGCCGCTGGGGCCAAGATCACCCTCAAGCGATCGAGCGTGGAGTAGGCAACTCGTGAATTCGCGCGCCGCCACCATCGTCCTCGCTGTGGAGCAGGCCCTGACGCGGCAGCCGCATCTGCCGCGAGGCGCGTGGGTGCAGGGTGCCGTGGCCGCCCCAGGATGTGCTTACCTTCTGACATGCCGCATCCCATCATGTTCGACGAGGCAGATCCGCTCCTGGGCCGGCTGCGGATGCTCGCCCTGGCCTTCCCCGACGCGGCCGAGAAAGTCTCCCACGGGCGTCCCGCCTTCTACACCACCAAAGTCTTCGCCTACTACGGGGGATCGGTGAAGGTCGACGGCGTCTATCGACAGCACGAACAGTCGGTGATCGTGCTGGTTGACCCCGCAGAGCGCGCGGCGCTGCTGGCGGAGGACCGTTGCTTCGTGCCGGCCTACCTGGGTGCCTACGGGTGGGTCGGGGTGGACCTGACTGATGACATCGGCTGGGATGAGATCGGCGAGCTGCTCGACGCCAGCTACCGACGTACGGCCGGGGCCCGCAGGATCGCGCGGCTCGACTCCCGGCGGCCCTGAGCAGCCCGCAACTGCTCAGCGAGTGGCTGGGCGTCGCGCAAGCACGTAGCAACAGGCCGGCCCCGGGACCGGTCTGTCCGGTGATCTTCGCGCGATCCACGTGCGACGTGGCCCACGACGACGCGTGCCCTGGCCTGGCTACTTCACGGAGAGGGCTCGCACACCTGCCCAAAGCGATCGTAGGGAACCTCTTGCCCTTCAAGGGAAGTAGCCTTAAGTTGCATCGATGATCCTCAGCGAGGAGCCTCGCCCTGACCCTCCTCAGAATGTCAGCCACGGCGATCTGCCGCCCGAGGATCTCGGTGGCATCGCCTATCTGCGGGGGCTTTCGAGACGAGGGTTCATCACAGGCGCCGCGTTGGCGGCATCCGGGGTGTCGGCCGCCTTCGTTCTGCTGCCCGGCTCCGCTCAGGCTGCCGGCAGCTATCAGCGGCCGTGCGGAAGCGTCCGGATTTCGAGCTCCTGGCAGGACCACCGGAACCGGACGCCGCCCTCGGGCGAGCCGGGCACCGACTATGCGGTCGGCACCGGTACTCCCGTCCTGGCCGCGGCGAACGGCACGATCCGTTACGTGAAGACCAGCACCTCCACCGCGACCGGGCGCGTCGTGGGGATGGCCCATGATGATGGCAATTACACCCGGCACCTGCACTTGTCGACGATCACCGTCTCCACCGGTCAACGTGTGTCGCGAGGCCAGACAATCGCGTACTCCGGTGCCTCGGCGAACGGCAGTGACTACGGTGTCGGACCGCATGTGCACACGAGTCTCTGGCTGAACACCGGCAGTCCGACGGATTTCCGCGCGACGGTGGATTTCGAGAACTACGTCGGAGACGTCGCCAACCCGAACCCGCCCGACCAGGAGGTAGATGAAGTGTTCATCGCGAACGTGAAGGGCAGCTGGTACCTCGTAGTCCCCCAGGGCACCGGTAAGCCGCGGGCAGTGGTCCTTGGTGGCGACAGCAATGCCGGCGCTTCCGGACTCCCCGTTCTGAACTTCAACTGGGATCCGTCGGTCAATGCACTCAGGGCCGCGGTCGACGGCATCGGTTGACGTGGCCTGGCGCGTCACGGCGGCCCGGGATCCCACGCGGTGCAGGAACGCGGCAGCGTTGAAGTGCGTCGCCACCCAGGCCGAGCCGTGGCGCGAGCACCTCGTGCGCTCCGGCCGTCCAGGTCGTGGCACAGACCAGGCCGCAAGGCAACGCTGTCAGGGCGGCGGCCGTGCTCGGAATCGAGCCCGGCCAGCCACCCGGCCGAACTCCGCGAACGCCGTAACTGATTGCCCGGCGTACGGACGGGTGCGGTTGCGCGCTCATGCCGCCGACCGGGCGCGCCACCCGCCGGGAGCCATCAGCCCCGTGGCCGGCACCCCGTCGTGGCCCAAGCGCGCGCAGCCAAGCGAGGCCCGTGGCCAAGGGTGCGCATGTCGCGCTGCCCGCAGGCTTCGCGGTCATGATCGGAACTTGTGCCACATCGCCCGAGATCGCGCCATCACCTGATGGGAGAGCCGCCGTCGACCGGGATGGTGTGACCGTGAATGAAGGACGCGTCGTCGCTCGCAAGAAAACAGACCGTCCGGGCAATCTCGTGGGGTTCACCGTATCGACCTGCGGGGGCTTGCATGGTCAGGTCGTAGAACGGGAAGTCGCTGGTGATCTCCGCGCCCTCGAAGGCTGCGGTCTTGATGACGCCGGGCCCGATGCCCACCGCGCGGATGCCCCGGTGACCGTAGTCGTAGGCGATCTGCTTCGTCAGCCCGATGACGCCGTGCTTGGCCGTGGTGTATTCCGCCCCGACCTCGCTGGCGACCAGACCGGAGGCCGACGAAACGTTGATCACGACGCCGCTCCCGCGCTCCAGCATGTGGGGAAGCGTGGCCTTCGTCGCAAGGAAGACGCCCTTCAGATCGACCTCCATGACGCGCTCCCACTGGCTGTTCTCGATTTCGAGCAACGGGACATAGGCTCCGAACACGCCGGCGTTGTTCACCAGCACGTCGACGCGGCTGTACGAGTCGAGAGCGGCGCTCACCATCGCGTTGACCGAAGCCTCGCTGGTGACGTCTGCTTCGACCGCGATCGCGTCTCCTCCGGCGTCCCGAATTCCCGTGACCGTCGCGTTGGCTCGTTCCAGCGAGAGGTCGGACACGACAACCTTCGCCCCTTCTTTGGCGAGCTCCACGCACATGGATTGGCCTAGCCCGGAACCGACCTGCTCGGGGCTGTATCCGCCCCCGGTTACGAGCACGACCCTGTCTGTGAGTCCACGCACGCTCCACTCCCGTCTGGTGGGGAAACTGTTCCGGATGATTCTGGTCGACAACTGTCGGACCGGTCGGGTGGCGACGCCAAAGCCGCTGGTCCAGGTTAACCGCTCAGCTCCTGCAACGGGCCGAATCGTCCTTCTCGCGCGGACTTCGCGGTGCGAAGGGCAGTGCTCCAGAAAGCTCCCGACAGGTCGGTGAACGCTGCGGCCATTCGCAGCACAGGCAGGAGGGCACCGAACCCTGATTCACATTTCTCACCTTCCTGTTCCAAGCCGGCAGAGCCAGTCGCTGCGTCGCGTGCGGCGCTCCGGTGGCGGGCGGCAGACGGATGAGGAAACACGACGCGAGGTGTCAGGTTTTGGGGGGAGCATGGTGTCGCTGGTCGGCGCCGTTAACGGGCGTGGACCGGGCGCCACGGATAGGCACGCACAGATGAGGACCCTTCATGCGCGAAACTCCAGAGGATCTCGACAGGCTTCAGGCCCTGCTTGACACCTCCCTCTCCCGATCCAGCTCGCACCTCCGCTCGATCATCGACACTGAGCGCGCCCTGACCGCGGAGCAGCTCACCCGGGTCCTCACCGGCATGTGCACCCTCGCCCTGTCCACCGTGACGGCGAAGGGTGAGCCGCGGATCAGCGGTGTGGACGGGCATTTCCTGCGCGGCAGGTGGTACTTCGGCACGGCGCGCGGCGCGGCCAAGGCGCGTCATCTCGCGGCGCGGCCCGCCGCCAGCGCCGCGCACATGCGCGGTGAGGACCTGGGCGTCTTTACGCACGGCAAGGTGGAGATCCTCAACCCCCAGGCCGGCGAGCCGGCCGCAGACTGGCCGGACGTGCTCGCGTACCTGAAGGACTTCTACGGCGACGACCTCTTCGACTGGGACAACGAGGTCGTCTACTACCGGCTGCATCCACACTGGATGACCGCCTACGCCCCCGACATCGGGAAGCTCACCGCGCCAGCCAAGTCCTGACGGTCGCGCTGCACAGAGGCGACGCCCTCCGCAGATCTCCAGCTCCGCACGCCTGTCGATGGACTACGCGACGACCTGGCTCATCGTCGGATCCGAAAATACCCGGATGCTTCCAACCTCGACGGCGAAGGTGGCGTTTGGGGGTATGTGTTGGACGACGATGACGGGCTCCGCGAGTTCGTGCGGTTGCGGCTGGGTCCGCTGTCGAGAGTGGCCTATCTGCTGACCGGCGATCACCACGCGGCCGAAGATCTCGTGCAGGGCGCGTTGGTCAAGCTGGCCGGACGGTGGGGAAAACTGGCGCGGGGCGGCAGTCCGGAGGCCTACGTGCGCAAGGTCCTCTACCACGACCACGTCTCGGCATGGCGGCGGCGGACAAGGCGGGCGTCCGAGGTGGCTATGGGTGAGGTACCTGATCGCGCCACCGAGGGTGACGAGGCGGCAGGGGTCGTGCTTCGTCTGGCCCTGCTGCAGGCCCTGGCCAAGCTGACGCCCAAACAGCGGGCGGTACTCGTGCTGCGCTTCTTCGAGGACCTGTCGGAACTGGATGCTGCCGAGGCGCTCGGTTGCTCGGTGGGCAACGTGAAGAGCCAGACCAGTTACGCCCTGCGTCGTCTGCGCGTTCTTGCGCCCGAGCTGGCTGTGCTGATGGAGGAGAAGACGTTAATATGACGCGCCTAAATCTGATCATGAACAGCCTGGCCGAAGAGGCGAAACAGTACGGCGACACAGAACGGGCGCTGGCCAGTGCCCGCCGTCGTCGGTCCCTGCGGCGGGTCGCCGTGTCGGCATCGGCAACCGTTGCCGTCGCCTCGGTCGTACTGGGTCTCTCTGCTGGCCTGCCCGACACCGAGGTCACCGCGACCGCAAGCAAGCCGCCGCCGTCTTCGCCGGTCGCGGAGCAGTTTCCTGGCGCCTGTGTGGCGGCCCGCCTCCCGCTGCCCGCCGGCTACAGATATGGCGCCGTCAGCGCGGGCGATCCCACCGGCCGGTTCATGGCCGGCCAGCTTGATCCAGGTGACGACAGTCGGCGCCGTCCCGTTTTCTGGGCCGACGGACGAATCCAGCTGCCGAGCCCGCCAGGTCTGGACCCGGGCTTCACCGACATCAACAGTCGCGGCGCCGCCGTCGGAACCAGCACTGTGAGAGACACCAAAGGGCAGCTCGTCACCACGGCGTGGTATTTCCACAACGGTAAGTTCACCACGCTCAAGGGCGAGAGAGCGGCTGCTAGTGCGATCAACGAGCAGGGAGTCATCGTCGGCACCGTCAACATGGCCCCCGCTCGGTGGCGGGACGTCGGCGCAGAACCCGAAATCCTGAGCCTGCCCCCGGGTGTTGCCGACTTGCTGGAAGTGCACGGAATCGACGAGGACGGCAGCATGCTCGGAATCCCGCGCGTCCTGTGGCATCCCGACGGGACACCCGGCCGGCTGCCTGCCGGGTTCGCCGGCCTCGACATCCGCCACCGCTGGGTCTCAGGATCGGCATCCAGATCAGGCGCACGGCTGGATCTGCGAACCGGACGGGTCGAGATCCTCGATGGCCAACTGCAGGGCGTCTCCTCGCTCATCAGTGCCAACGGCTGGGTCGCCGGGCAGGCCAAAGACGGCACGTTTCGGCTGGCGACTCCCAGCCGGCACCTCGACCTGGCGCCGCCAGACCGCGACATGCCCGCCCACGGTCGCCTCGCCTTCATCAGCGATGACGGTCGCACCATCGGGGGCGTCTTCGGAGAAGAGGAGAAAGCCGGCGATGGATACCGTGCGATCTCTGTCGTCTGGCGTTGTTCCTGACGCCCGCGGGGCAGGAGGCCGGGTTCGACCTTCATCGGGCGGCTAAGACCAGAGCACGCCTGACCTGCGGAAGCGCGGTCAGGCGTGCTCTGTTGACCATCCTGTTGGGATAGTGAAACTTCCAGTCCCGGAATCGTGGGGGCTGCGTCATACGGCCCGGGTTCCGGTGCCGGATGGCGCCGGGCGTGGCCGGCGCCATCCGGGTGGAGCGGCGATCTACCAGTTGCAGTTGGCGGCCGGGATCCAGCCGTCCTGCCACGGCGCCTCGGCCCCGTGGCCGTAGTACCAGGTCTGAATGTCACTGCCGCCGTAGATCGAGTGAACGCGGAAGCCTCGGCCGGGGCTCAGGGTGCGAAGGGTGCTGCCCCAGGGCTGGTCGCGCAGCCAGGTGGCCTGATTGGTGACACAGATGTCACCAGGGCTATCACTGGCGGCGGCCGGCGCGGACGCCACCGC
Organism: Micromonospora sp. NPDC047074; assembly: GCF_040643815.1. Classification (NCBI taxonomy): domain Bacteria; kingdom Bacillati; phylum Actinomycetota; class Actinomycetes; order Micromonosporales; family Micromonosporaceae; genus Micromonospora; species Micromonospora sp. NPDC047074. Next base: position 12,692 of record NZ_JBEYVB010000051.1, on the reverse strand, counting down.
CGATCCGGCGGCGACGACGGCCATGACCGCTAACACGCGTACGACGTTACGCTTCATGCGTTTCCTCTCGATCGGATGCCTTGCGAGCCAGCCGATTATGCCCAACCCGCCCGACATGGCAAGTCGGGCATCCTGAACAGCAGGCCTGAGCATGCCTGATGTGTTGGCGGCGCATCGTGGACCGGTGCGAGAGTAACGGGCACACCCGTGCTCACCGCCTGGACGAATCAATGTGGGCCACCAACTCGCGGTAGGTCGACGCGCTGTCTGAGGTTCCGCGTCGCCAAGCACCGAAGTGGTGTTTTCCCAGGACTTCGACGATGTGGCGGATTTGTTGGCGTCGAAGCTGCCGCGCATGCGGCATTGGCGGATGTCGCAGCCCAGGAGGCCGGACAGGACGTAGCGGGGCTTGGGTCTGCTCCTAGCCCGCCAGCCTGCCGTCCGCCGGTGACGGGACGTAGAGACAAACGCGCAGACAGGCCGACGTGACCGCTCTGCCGCTCCTTCCCTTTCGGCCCGCCAGCCCGGTGAGCAGCCTTGTCCTCAGGCCTGCGGCCGGCGGAACGCGGTGTGCGCCGGCCGCCCGATGGAGGTGACCCGGTGGACAACGGTGGCAACCAGGCGGACGGGGCCGCTACCCGCGCGATCTCCTTCGCGCAGCAGCGGTCCTGGTTCCTCGACCAGCTCCGGCCCGGCTCGACGGACTACCTGCTGCCGATGGCGCTGCGGATCCGCGGCGACCTCGATCGGGAGGCGTTGGTGGGCGCCTTCGCCGCGATCGTCGATCGGCACGAGGTGTTGCGTACCCGGTACGCGACCGAGGACGGCGTGCCCGTGCAACGCGTCGAGCGGCGGGCCGAGGTCACGCTCCACGACGTCGACCTGCGCGACGTCGACGCGGCGGACCGCGATCGGGCGGTGACCGGGCTGGTCGCGGGAGAGCTGCGGCGGCCGGTACCGCTCGATGCCGCACCGCCGTGGCGGCTGACCCTCGCCCGGCTCGGCGCCGACGAGCACCTGCTCGTGCTGGTGGTGCACCACATCGCCTTCGACGGCTGGTCCTGGGGCGTGCTCACCCGGGAGCTGACCGCCGGCTACGCCGAGCGGGTCGGTGGCCCGCCGGCCGACCTGCCGTCGCTGCCGATGCAGTACGCGGACTTCGCCGACTGGCAGCGTGACCAGATCACCGGCACCCGCCTGACCCGGCAGCTCGACCACTGGCGCTCCCGCCTCGCCGGCTTGCCGCCGCTGGAACTGCCCACCGACCGGCCCCGCCCGGCGCTTCGGGACGGCACCGGCGGCGGGCTGCGCTTCGAGCTGCCGCCGGAACTCGTCGCCGACGTCGACCGGTTCGCCCGCGGCCACCGGGTGACCCGCTTCATGGTGCTGGTCGCCGTCCTCGAAGCGCTGCTCGGCCGGTACGGCGGGCAGACCGACTTCGGCGTCGGCAGCCCGGTCGCCGGCCGGACCCGTCCCGAGGCGGAGGCGTTGATCGGCTTCTTCGTCAACACCGTCGTGCTGCGCGCCGACCTGACCGGCCAGCCGAGCTTCACCGAGCTGCTGCGCCGGGTCCGCCAGGACGCCCTGGCCGCGTTCTCCCACGCCGAGGCGCCCTTCGAGCAGGTGGTCGACGAGCTGGTGCCGGAGCGGGACAGCTCCCGCAACCCGCTGTTCCAGGTCTCGTTCTCGCTGCGCAACGCCCGACCGGAGCCGACGCTGCCCGGCCTCGACGTCGAGCTGCTGCCCACCCCGCTGGTCAGCTCGCCGTTCGACCTGACCTTCGACCTCAACGCGCGGCCGGACGGCGCGCTGACCGCCCGGATCCAGTACGCCACCACGCTGTTCGACGAGGTGACGGTGCGCCGTCTGGCGGACGGCTACCAGCGGCTGCTGCGGCTGGCGCTGGATCGCCCGGACGTGCCGGTTGCCGCGTTGCCGTTGGTGTCCGAGCCGGAGTTGCGGCAGCTGAGGGCGTGGAACGACACGCGGGTGGAGTACCCGGTCGGTGAGACGCTGCCGGATCTCCTGGCGCGCCAGGCGGCGGCGACTCCGGGGGCGACGGCGGTGGTCTGGGAGGCGGGCCGGCTGACGTACGCGCAGTTGCACGAGCGTGCCGACCGGCTCGCCCACCGGCTCCACGCGCGCGGGGTCGGCCCGGAGTCGGTGGTCGCGGTGTGCCTGCCCCGCGGTCCGGAGCTGGTCGTCGCGCTTCTCGGCACGCTGCGGGCGGGCGCCGCGTACCTGCCGTTGGATCCCGAGGATCCGCCGGAGCGACTCAGCGGCATCGTGGCGGATGCCGCCGCGGTCGTCGTGCTGGCGGACGGGCGGGATACCGGCGGGGTGTTCGGCGTCGACGTGCTGGACGTCCGGGACCCGGCCGGGCCGGCGCAGCCGCCGCGGGTGGCGCTGGACCCGGACCATCCGGCGTACCTGATCTACACCTCCGGTTCCACGGGGCGGCCGAAGGGGGTGGTGGTCAGCCACCGGGCGATCGTCAACCGGCTGCGCTGGATGCAGGACGCCTACCAGCTCCGCGGCGACGACCGGGTGCTGCAGAAGACGCCCGCGACCTTCGACGTCTCCGTCTGGGAGTTCTTCTGGCCGCTGCTGAACGGCGCCACGCTGGTGCTGGCCCGTCCGGGTGGGCACCGGGACCCGGAGTACCTCGCCGGGCTGATCGCCGCCGCGCGGGTCACCACCGTCCACTTCGTACCGACGATGCTGCGTGGTTTCCTCGCGGCCCTGCCCGCCCGACCGCACGGGCTGGACAGCCTGCGTCGGGTGCTGTGCAGCGGCGAGGCGCTTCCCGACGACCTGGCGGAGGAGTTCCACGCCAGGATCGGCGTCGACCTGCACAACCTGTACGGGCCGACGGAGGCGGCCGTCGACGTGACCGCCGCGCCGTGCCACCCCGGGCGCCGGGTCACCATCGGCCGCCCCGTGTCGAACACCCGGGTGTACGTGCTGGACGCGGAGTTGCGCCCGGTGCCGATCGGCGCGGTGGGACAACTCTGCCTGGCCGGTGTCCAGTTGGCCCGGGGCTACCATGCCCGTCCCGCGTTGACCGCCGAACGGTTCGTGCCGGACCCCGACGGGGCGCCGGGACAGCGGCTGTATCTCACCGGCGACCTCGCGCGGTACCTGCCCGACGGCAGCGTGGAGTATCTCGGCCGGGTCGACGACCAGGTGAAGGTCCGCGGCTTCCGCATCGAGCCGGGTGAGATCGCCGCCGCCCTGACCACCCACCCGGCGGTACGGGAGGCCGTGGTCGTCGTGCACGGCGGGGCCGACGCGCAGCTCGCGGCCTACCTGGTGCCCGCGCCCGGCGCGACCGTCGACGCCGACGACGTGCGGGCCCACGCCGCCCGGGTCCTGCCGGCGCACATGGTGCCCGCGCACCTGGTGACCGTGCCGGCGATCCCCACCACCGGCAGCGGGAAGCTGGACCGGCGGGCACTGCCGGACCCGGTGGCGCACCGGCTCGGCTCGGCGGTCGCGCGCGTGGCCCCCCGTACCCCGACGGAGCGGGCCATCGCCTCGGTGTGGGCGGACCTGCTCGGCGTCACCGACGTCGGCGCGCACGACGACTTCTTCGCCCTCGGCGGCAACTCGCTGTCGCTCACCCGGATGACGTTCCGGCTGCGGGAACTGTTCGGCGTGGCGCTGCCGGTGGCCGACGCGTTCGCCGCGCGCACCGTGGCGCGGCTGGCCGAGGCGCTGGCCGCCGCGCCCGACGCCGATGCCGGCCCGCCGATCGTCCCGGTCGCCCACGACCGGCCGCTGCCCCTGTCGTTCGCCCAGCAGCGGCTGTGGTTCCTCGACCGGCTGGCGCCCGGTGCCACCGACTACCTGGTGCCGCTGGCGTTGCGGCTGCGCGGGCCACTCGACGTGCCGGCCCTGCTCGCCGCCGTGGACCGCCTCGCCCGCCGGCACGCGGTGCTGCGCACCCGGTACGTCGCGCCCGACGGCGATCCGGCGCAGGTGATCGACGCCGACGCCCAGGTCCCGGTGGCCCGGATCGACCTCGCGGCGACCGCCGTCGACGAGCGGGAGGACGAGGCACTCCGGCTGCTCCAGGCCGACCTGCGACGACCGTTCGACCTGGCCGCCGAGATCCCGGTCCGGGCCACGCTGATCCGGCTCGCGGACGACGACCACCTGTTCCTGCTCACCCTCCACCACATCGCCTCCGACGCCTGGTCGCTGGACCTGCTGGTCACCGAGCTGAGCCGGCAGTACGCGGCGCTGACCGGCGCGGAGCACGCCGGCCCGCCGGTGCCCGCGCTACCGGTGCAGTACGCCGACTACGCCGTCTGGCAGCAGGCCGGCGCGCGCACCGACGCCGCCGCCGAGCAGGTGCGGTACTGGTGCGACCGGCTCGCCGGGCTGACGCCGCTGGAGCTGCCCACCGACCGGCGGCGGCCCGCCGTGCGGGACCAGCGCGGTGACCGGCTCGCCGTCGACCTGCCCGCCGGGCTGGGCCGGGCGGTCGACGAGCTGGCCCGGCGTGCCGGAGCGACCCCCTTCATGGTGCTGCTGGCCGCGTTCGTCGCGCTGCTCGGCCGGTACACCGGCGCCCGGGACCTCGCGGTCGGCACGCCCAGCAGCGGGCGGGACCGGCCGGAGGTGGAACGGCTGATCGGCTTCTTCGTCAACACCCTGGTGCTGCGGGTCGACCTGAGCGGGGTGTCCTCGTTCGCCGACCTGCTGGCGCGGGTGCGCGACGTCACGCTGGACGCCCAGGCCCGCGCCGCCGTGCCGTTCGAGAAGATCGTGGCCGAGCTGGCGCCCGAACGGGACCCGTCGCGCAATCCGCTGTTCGACGTGATGTTCGAACTCCAGCCGGAGCCGGGCGCCGGGCCCGACCTGCCCGGTGTCGCCGTGGAGCAGGTGCCGGTGGCCTGGCCGATCGCCAAGTTCGACCTGATGCTCTCCGTCCGTCCCGCCGGCGGCGGCGGCCTGCGGTGCGGTTTCGAGTACGCCACCGCGCTCTTCGACCGGGACACCGTGCGCCGGCTCGCCGGGCAGTACGCTCGGCTGCTCACCGCCGCGGTCGCCGACCCGGACCGCCCGCTGGACGGGACGGAGATGTTCACGCCGGACGAGCGGGCCCGGCTCACCGCGGGCGGACCGGTCGTCCCGCCACCGGCGGAGTGCCTGCCGGAACTGATCGCCGCCCAGGCCGCCCGGACACCGGGGGCCACCGCCGTGGTCTTCGGCGAGGAGCAGGTCAGCTACGCCGGGCTGCTCGACCGGGTCCGCCGGCTCGCCGCCCACCTGCGCGCCGCCGGGGTGCGTCCGGAGACCCCGGTCGCGGTCGCCCTGCGCCGGGACGTCGACCTGGTGGTCGCGTTGCTCGCCGTGCACACCGCCGGCGGCGTGTACGTCCCGATCGACCCCGACCACCCCCGCCAGCGCCGCGACCACGTGCTGACCGACAGCCGGTCGGCGGTGCTGGTCAGCCGGGAGGGCGTCCAGTCCGTGCCGGCCGGCGTGGACATCCGCACGGTCCTGCTCGACCGGGACGCCGCCGCCATCGCAGCCCGGCCCGCCGAACCGGCCACCAAAGTGGACCCGGCCTCGGCCGCCTACGTCGTGCACACGTCCGGCTCCACCGGGCAGCCGAAGGGCGTCGTCATCAGCCACGAGGCGATCCGCAACCGGGTGCTGTGGACCGTACGGGAGCACGGCCTCGGCCCGGGCGACCGGGTGCTGCAGAAGACCACGGTGGGCTTCGACGCGGCGATGTGGGAGTTCCTCGCGCCGCTGGTCTGCGGTGCGGCGGTCGTGGTCGCCGCCGACGGCGTGCCCCGCGACCCCGCCGCGATGCTGCGGGCGGTCGTCCGGCACGACGTCACCGTGCTCCAGCTCGTCCCGTCGGTGCTGCGGCTGCTCGTGGAGCAGCCCGCGCTGGCCGACTGCGTGACGCTGCGACTGGTGTTCTGCGCCGGCGAGCCCCTGCCGGTGGAACTGTGCGAGCGGCTCCTGGCCAGGCTGCCCGTCACGCTCGTCAACACCTACGGTCCGACCGAGTGCGCGATCGACGTGACCGCCTGGCGGTACGGCGGCGACGAGCCGAGCGAGATCGTGGCCATCGGCCGCCCGCTGGACAACATCCGCATCCTGGTGCTCGACGCCGACGGCCGGCTCGCCCCGGTGGGCGTACCGGGGGAGCTCTGCGTCGCCGGCGTCGGTCTCGGGCGCGGCTACGTCGGGCGCGGCGACCTCACCGCCGACCGGTTCCGGCCCAACCCGTACCCGGCGCATCCGGGGGAGCGGGTCTACCACACGGGCGACCGGGTGCGCCGCCGCGCCGACGGCTGCCTGGAGTATCTCGGCCGGCTCGACCGGCAGGTCAAGCTCAACGGCGTCCGGGTCGAACCCGACGAGATCGAGGTCGTGCTCACCGAACACCCGCACGTCGCGGCCGCGGCCGTCGGCGTGTACCCGGCCGGCGACCAGCAGCGGCTGGTCGGTCACGTCGTCCCCGTCGCGGGTGTCGAGCTGGACGTGGCCGCCGTCCGCGCCCATCTGGCCGCGCGGCTGCCGGAGCCCATGGTCCCGTCGGTGCTGCGCCCCGTCGCCGCGCTGCCGCTGACGGCCAGCGGCAAGCTCGACCGGGCGGCCCTGCCCGGCCTGGCCGGGCTGGAGACCACCACGGCCGACGTGACCGCGCCGCGTACCCCGGCCGAGGCGACGGTGGCGGCGCTCTTCACCGAGCTGCTCGGCCGGGACCGGGTGGATGTCGACGACGACTTCTTCGCCGTCGGCGGGCACTCGCTGCTGGCCACCCGACTGGCGTTCCGGCTGGCCGCCGTCCTCGACGCCGAGGTGCCGGTGGCCGAGGTGTTCACCCGGCGCACCGTGGCACGCCTCGCCGAGCTGGTCGCCGACCCGGCCGTACGCGGCGCGGGGCCGGGCCCGATCGTGCCGGTGCCCCGCGACGGTGAGCTGCCGACCTCGCCCGCGCAGCGGCGGATGTGGTTCCTCGACCAGCTCGAACCGGGCAGCACGGAGTACCTGGTGCCGGTGGTGCTGCGGCTGCGCGGGCCACTGGAGGCGGACGCCCTGCTCGGTGCCGTGGACGACGTGGTCGCCCGGCACGAGGTGCTGCGGACCCGGTACGTCGCGCGCGACGGCGCGCCGCTGCAGGTCGTCGACCCGCCCGTACCGCTCGGGGTGGCCCCGCTGGACCTGGCCGACCTGCCCGACGCGCAGGCCCACGCCGAAGCGGTGATCGGCGAGGCGACCAGCCGCCCCTTCCGGCTCGACCGGGAGTGGCCGCTGCGGGTACTGCTGCTCCGGGTCGCCGCCGACCACCACGTGCTCGCCCTCGTCGCGCACCACATCGCCGTGGACGGCTGGGCCGTCGACGTCCTCACGCGGGAGGTGGGGGAGGGCTACCGGGCCCGCACCACCGGGGCCACCCCGCCGGCCGCGCCGCAGGTGCAGTACGCCGACTTCGCCGCCTGGCAGGACCGCTGGGCCGGCAGCGAACGGGCCGACGCCGAGCTGGCCCACTGGCGGCAGCGACTGGCCGGGCTCGCCTCGTTGGAGCTGCCGACCGACCGGCCCCGGCCGGCCGTGCGGGACGCCGCCGGGGACCTGCTCCCGGTGCACGTCCCCGACGAGGTGGCGGCGGCGGTCACCACGCTGGCCCGGCGACTACGGACCACCCCCTTCGCCGTCCTGTACGCGGCGTTCGCCGCGCTGTTGGCGCGCTACACCGGGCAGAGCGACATCGCCGTCGGCGCCCCGGTGGCCGGGCGGAGCCGCCCGGAGACCGAGCGGCTGGTCGGGCTCTTCACCAACACGGTGGTGCTGCGGGCCGACGTGGCCGACGACCCGAGCTTCGCCGAGCTGGTCGACCGGGCCGGCCGGGAGGTGGCCGCCGCGTACAGCCACCAGGACCTGCCCTTCGAGCGCCTGGTCGACGAGCTGCAACCCGAACGGGACCCGTCGCGCAATCCGCTGTTCCAGGTGATGGTGGAGCTGACCCACGCGTCGCCGACCCCGCTGCGGCTGGCCGGGGTGGCCGTGGAGCGGGTCCCCGCGCCCTGGCGGACCGCGAAGTTCGACCTCACCCTCTCCTTCGCCCGGCGCGCCGACGGCGGCCTGAACGGCCTCGTCGAGTACGCGACCGCGCTGTTCGACCGCGACACCGTCGCCCGGCTGGCGGGGCACTACGTGCGGCTGCTGCGCGACGCCACCGCCGCCCCGGACACCAGGCTGAGCCGGCTGGAGCTGCTGACCGGGGACGAGCGGCGGCAGGTGCTGCGCGAGTGGAACGCCACGGCGGGCCCCGAGCCGGCCGGCAGCGTGCCGGAGCTGTTCGCCCGCCGGGCCGCCCGCCACCCGGACGCCGAGGCGGTCTCCTTCGGCCCGCACCGGCTCAGCTACCGGGAGCTGGACGAGCGGGCCAACCGGCTCGCCCACCACCTGCGGGCGGCCGGGGTCGGCCCGGAGCGCGTCGTCGCGGTCTGCATGGAACGCGGCGCCGACGTGGTGGTCGCCCTCCTCGCGGTGCTCAAGGCCGGCGGGGTGTACGTCCCGATCGACCCCGAGCACCCGGCCGAGCGGCTGGCGTTCATGCTCGACGACGCCCGGGCGCACCTGATCGTCACGACCGGCCGGTACGCCGACCGGCTCTGCGCCACCGGCCGCTCCCTGGTCCGGCTGGACGCCGACCGGGCCGCGATCGCCGCCAGGCCCGGCACCGATCCCGGTCAGGCAGCCGACCCGGAACAGCTCGCCTACATGATCTACACCTCCGGCTCGACGGGACAGCCCAAGGGCGCGCTCATCGCGCACGGCTCCTACGCCCACCACTGCGCCGTCATCGCCGAGGCGTACGACATCCGGCCCGACGACCGGGTGGTGCTGCTGTCCGCGCTCACCTTCGACGTGGCCATGGACCAGATCGCCGCGACCCTGCTGGCCGGCGCGACGGTGGTGGTGGCCGACCCGCTGTTCTGGAGCCCCGCCGAGCTGCCCGACCGGGTCGCCGAGCACCGGATCACCATCATGGAGATCACCCCGGCCTACTACCGGGAGGTGCTGCACCACGTGGCCCCGGCCGACCCGCGGCTGCGCGGGCTGCGGCTGATGAACGTCGGCAGCGACGTGGTCACCGTCGACGACGCACGCCGGTGGGCCGCGACGGGCCTGCCGGGGCGGTTCCTGGTCAACTACGGGCCGACCGAGGCCACGGTCACCTGTCTGCTGCACCCGGTGGCGCGGGTGCCCGCCGAGGCGCGTGGCGCGGCGGCGCTGCCGATCGGCCGGCCCGTGCCCGGCACCCGCGCGTACGTGCTGGACCGGCACGGGAACCCGGTGCCCGCCGGGGTGCCCGGCGAGCTGCACCTGGGCGGCGTCCGGCTGGCCCGCGGCTACCACCGCCGGCCCGCGCTGACCGCCGACCGGTTCGTCCCCGACCCGTTCGGCGACGTCCCGGGGGGACGGTTGTACCGCACCGGCGACCTGGTGCGGCAACTGCCGGACGGGACTGTCGAGTTCCTCGGCCGGATCGACCAGCAGGTGAAGCTGCGGGGCTTCCGGATCGAGCTGGGCGAGATCGAGGCGGTCCTGGCCCGCCACCCATCGGTCCGGGCGGTCGCCGTGGTCGCCCGGGAGGTGCGCCCGGGAGACCGGTGCCTGGTGGCCTACCTGGTGCCGCACGGCGACGGGCTGCCCGAGCTGGCTGAGTTGCGCGGGTACGTCACCGAGCGGTTGCCGGACTACATGTGCCCGGCGGTGTGGATGACGCTGGCGGAGCTGCCGCTCACGCCGAGCAAGAAGGTCGACCGCAAGGCGCTGCCCGCACCCACGGTGGACCGGGCCGAACTGGAACGACCACACGTGGCGCCCCGCGACGCCACCGAGGAGATCGTCGCCGAGGTCTGGGCCGAGGTGCTGGGCGTGGACCGGATCGGCATCCACGACGACGTCTTCCTGCTCGGCGCGCACTCCCTGCTCGTCACCCGGGTGCTCGCCCGCCTCTGCGCGGTGTTCGGCGTGGACGTCCCGCTGCGCAGCCTGTTCGAGGCGACGACCGTGGCCGCCCTCGCGCAGGTGATGCGGGACGCCGTCGAGGCCGAGATCGACGGGCTCTCCGACGACGAGGTGACGGAGCTGCTGGCACTGCCGAGCGACCGGTGAACCGGGCGATCGGGACCGGCAGGCCACCGGCCCTGCCGCAGGCATCGACGAAAGGACCCAGATGACCGTCACCAGCGAACACCCCGGCGCCACCGTCGCCGCCCCGGACTTCTCCGTCTTCGAGGAACTGGAGTCGGAGGTACGGCTCTACTGCCGCAAGTTCCCCGTGGTGTTCGACCGGGCCAGGGGCGCGGAGCTGTACGCCGAGGACGGCCGCCGCTACATCGACTTCTTCTGCGGTGCCGGCACCCTGAACTACGGCCACAACAACGGCTTCATCAAGCGACGGATCCAGGACTACCTGGCCGCCGACCGGATCATGCACGGCCTGGACCTGTACACCATCGCCAAGCGGGAGTTTCTCGCCAGCTTCGCCGAGACGGTCCTGCGGCCCGGCGGACTCGACCACAAGGTGCAGTTCTGCGGGCCGGCCGGCACCGACGCCGTGGAGGCCGCGCTCAAACTCGCCCGTAAGGTCACCGGCCGCCGGGGGATCGTCGCGTTCACCGGCGCGTACCACGGGATGTCCCGCGGGTCGCTGGGGGTCACCGGCAGCCGCCGGGCCCGCCGTGCCGGCGGGGTGACGGGACAGGACGTCACCTTCGTCCCGTACGAGGACGGGCCCGGCGGACCGTTCGACTCCGTCGCGTTCATCGAGCGGCTGCTGGACGACCCGTCCTCGGGCACCGACCTGCCCGCGGCGGTGATCGTCGAGCCGATGCAGATGGAGGGCGGCATCTATCCCGCCTCGCCCCAGTGGCTGCGGCGGCTGCGCGAGCTGACCGAGCGACGCGGCATCCTGCTGATCCTCGACGAGATCCAGTCCGGCTGCGGGCGTACCGGCAGGTTCTTCTCCTTCGAGCACGCCGGAATCGTCCCCGACGTGGTGACCGTCTCCAAGGCGATCGGCGGCTACGGGCTGCCGCTGGCGCTGACCCTGATCCGCCGTGACCTGGACGTCTGGGAGGCCGGCGAGCACACGGGAACGTTCCGCGGCAACCAGCTCGCGTTCGTGGGCGCCACGGCGGCCTGCGAGCTGTGGCGGCAGGGGCAGTTCCAGACCAACCTCGCCGTCTCGGCGAACCGGCTGCGGCGGTTCGGCGCCGAGCTGGCCGCCAGGGATCCGGGAGTGGTCACGCGGGGCCAGGGGATGGCCCTGGGGATCGACCTCGGCCGGGCCGGCGGGGCGGAACGCGCCGACCGGGTGCAGCGGTACGCCTTCGACCACGGCCTGATCGTCGAGCTGTGCGGCCGACACGACGAGGTGGTCAAGGTCCTGCCGCCGCTGAACATCGACGTCGTCCGGCTCGACCTCGGCCTCGAGGTGCTCCGGGACGCCCTGTCGGCGTCGTGATCGACCCACGAGACGGAGGAAGACCCTGATGTCCGACACCGCGCGCCGGCACCTGATCAGCATCGACGACCTCGACGACGAGGACCTGCACTGGATCGTCCGTCGGGGCGCCGAGTACGCCTCCGGTGCCGCCGCCGACGACCGCCCCCTGCGCGACCTGGTGGTGGGGGTGCTGTTCCGCAGGACGTCCACCCGGACCCGCACCGCGTTCTCCGCCGCAGCGCTGCGGCTGGGCGGCCGGCTCATCACCTACGGTCCGGGCGACCTGCAGGAGAACACCGGCGAGTCCGCCGAGGACACCGGGGCCGTCCTGTCCCGGATGCTCGACGTCCTGGTGGCCCGCACCGCGGCCAGCGAGGCCGAGTTGCGTACCTGGGCCGGGCAGCGCCGGATGGCGGTGGTCAACGCGATGACCGCCGAGGAGCACCCGACCCAGGCCCTGGCCGACCTGACCACGCTGACCCGCCACTTCGGGCGGGTCGACGGCCTGCGGGTGCTCTACGTCGGGGAGGGCAACAACACCGCGTCGGCGCTGACCCTCGCGCTGTCCCGGTTCCCGGGCGTCGCGCTGCACCTGCGCACCCCACCCGGGTACGGCGTGGGGGAGCGGTTCCTGGACCGCGCCGGGGTCCACGCCAAGCGCAGCGGCGCGACGGTGACGCAGCGGCACGACATGGCCGACCTGCCCCCGGTCGACGTCGTCTACACCACCCGCTGGCAGACCACCGGAACGGTCAAGCCCACCCCGGACTGGCGCGCGACGTTCGCCCCGTTCCAGGTCGACGCGGCGGTGCTGGCCACCAGCCCGGACGCGGTGTTCATGCACGACCTGCCCGCCCACCGCGGCGAGGAGGTGACCGCCGAGGTCCTCGACGGGCCGGCCAGCATCGCCTTCGAGCAGGCGGAACACAAGTACCACAGCGCGCGTGCGGTGCTGCAGTGGTGCGCCGGCCGCGCGGGATGAGCTTTTCGAAACTGCGCACCGACTGATCGACGCCAATTGCTTGTCAGCCCGGCGCCGTCCCGCGCCGCACTCAGGAAGGTGTACGTGTGATGTCCGAAGGCGTGACCCTGGCCACGGGCGAGTGGCGGTTGTGGGATGAGTTTGCGTTGCGGGGGCCGGGTTTTCCGGCGTCGGGGGTGTTGCGGTTGGCGCCGGAGGGTTTGGCGGTGGCGGCGG